>CBAAAH010000199.1:0-5660 GCA_964658865.1 uncultured Granulicella sp. | reverse complement strand
ATCGTTGATTCCAATAGACCGAAATTCCGGGTTTTGAGTGCAGCGTGACAGCCGCTCAACACCTTTGCCGTCGACCCGAACTTCCGCGTCGGCTACGCGCAGACGTGGAACCTGTCCGCGCAGCGGGACCTGCCGGGCGCGCTTGTGGCAACCGTGAGCTACCTGGGCGTGAAGGGGACGCGCGGCGTGCAGGATTTTCTGCCGAACACCAATCCCATCGGTGCGGCGAACCCGTGCCCCTCCTGCCCGGTGGGGTTCCGCTATCGCGCGTCGTATGGCAACTCCAGGCGTAACGCCGGAACCCTGCAGTTGCGGCGGCGGCGGCGCAGCGGTTTGACGGCGCAACTGGACTACACGTACTCCCGCTCCGTCGATAACGACTCCATGCTGGGCGGCCAGGGCCCCGTGGCGACGGCAAACACCGCCACCACGGAGACAAGCTCCGGCTCCGTCAGTACCGACCGCACCGCCGCCATTGCGCAGGACTGGCGCAACCTGAACGCCGAACGCAGCCTTTCCACCTTCGACCAGCGGCATCTGCTGAACCTGACGGCGCAGTACACCACCGGCATGGGCGCGAAGGGAGGCACACTGCTGGGCGGCTGGCGCGGCCGCGCGTACAAGGAGTGGACCGTGCAGGCGCAGACGGGCTTCGGCACCGGCCTGCCGGAAACGCCCGTGTACCTGGCCGCCGTTCCCGGCACCGGTTTTACCGGCAGCATCCGGCCCAACCGCGTCACGGGCAATCCCTACAGTGGCGCGGCCAGCCACTATTTCAACGCCGCGGCGTTCACCGCTCCGGCTTCGGGACAGTGGGGCAACGCCGGGCGGAACTCCCTGCGCGGTCCCGGCACGTACACCTTCAACGCATCCCTGGCACGGACGTTTTGCCTGGAGAAGCGCCTGAACCTCGACATCCGCGCCGACGCCTTCAACCTGCTCAACCACGTGGTCTACGCCAGTTACAGTAACTTCCTCAATCCCACGCTGGTCAGCCCCCTGTTCGGCACACCCACGGCAGCCAGCGCCATGCGCAGCATGCAGTTCACCGCCAGGTTGAGGTACTAGCCCATGCCTGCTTTTTTACGCCGGATGATACGACCCATGGCACTCCCGCTGCTGTTGTGGGCCTTGTTGCACCACGCAGCGGCACAAACCGTGGGCGCCAACAAATCCGCAGAGCAGCAGCCGACCTACACCCTCTCCGTGCGGTCGCAGTTGGTGATTGAGACCGTCGACGTTACGGACAAATCCGGCAAGCCGATCGAGGGTCTCGGCCTCGCGGACTTTACCCTGACCGAAGACGGTGTGCCCCAGAAGATCCGTCATGTGGAGCACCAGGAGTTGAAGGACATCGCCGAACCACTACCGGCTTCCCGCGCCGCCGATGAGAACATCCAGATTTTCAAGAAGCTGAATCGCGGATCGCTTGCCGCCGAAGAACCCGACGCGCTGCGTTACAAGAACCGTCGCCTGCTGGCCTTTTACTTCGACATGTCGGCGATGGCGCCTGCGGACCAGTTCCGCGCTCTGGCGGCAGCGGAAAAGTTCGTTCGCACGCAGATCACCGCGGACGACGTCGTCGCCATCCTGCGCTATGGTGGCGGTACCGTAGACGTGCTGCAGGATTTCACCGCGGATCGCAGCCGTCTGCTCAGCATCCTGCAGACCCTGACGGTCGGTGAAGACCAGGGCGGGCAGAACTCCATTCAGGACGCCAGCAGCGCCGACACGGGTGCGGCCTTCGGCCAGGACGACGGCGAGTTCAACGTCTTCAATACCGACCGCCAGCTCTCTGCGCTGCAGACCGCCGCCACCATGCTGGGCAAGCTAAACGAGAAGAAAGCACTGCTCTACTTCGCCAGCGGCCTGCGGCTGAACGGCGTCGACAACCAGGCCCAGTTGCATGCCACCATAGACGCGGCGGTGCGCGCGGGCGTGTCGTTCTGGCCCATCGATGCACGCGGCCTGGTGGCGGAGGCACCGCTGGGCGACGCCACGCAGGGCTCACCCGGCAACCAGGGCATGTACTCCGGCACGGCTGCAGCGGCCGGCCAGTCCGGCTTTCAGCGGTCGCAGGACACACTCTTCGCTCTTGCCGGCGACACCGGCGGCAAAGCCCTGCTCGACAACAACGACCTCGGCCGCGGCATCACGGCGGCGCAGCGTTCCATCGGCAAGTACTACATCCTCTCGTACTCCAGCACCAACTCCGCGCTGGATGGGAAGTTCCGACGTATTAAGGTCACGGTGAACCGCGCCGATGCGAAGCTCGAGTATCGCCAGGGCTACTTTGCCGGCAAGGAGTTTGCGCGCTTTACCGCCGTGGACCGCGAACGCCAGCTGGAAGATGCGCTCATGCTCGACGACCCCATTACCGAACTGACCGTCGCCACGGAGATCAATTACTTTCAGCTCAATCGCGCGGAGTATTACGTGCCCATCATGGTCAAGATTCCCGGCCGCGAGCTGGCGCTTGCCAAAAAGGGTGGCGCGGAACACACCCGCATCGACTTTGTGGGCGAAATCAAAGACAGCTACGGCGGCAACACCGTGACTAACCTGCGCGACAACGTCGACATCCGGCTGAGCGACGCGACCGCCGCAGAACTGGCGCACCGGCCCATCGAATACAGCACCGGTTTTACTCTTTTGCGCGGCAAATACGTGCTGAAACTGCTGGCGCGCGACGATGAAACGGGACGCGTCGGCACCTATCAGACGAACTTCGCCATCCCCAACCTGAACCGGGAAACCGAGCGCGTAGCTCTCAGTTCGGTAGTGCTCAGCGGGCAGCGCGTGGACATGCGCAACGCCATTTACAACGCGCAAAAGGGCAAGGACCAGGCGAAGAACGCGGCGGCCGATCCGCTGATCGCGAATGGCAGCAAATTGATTCCAAGTGTGACCCGGGTCTTCAGCCGCACGCGGCCGCTCTACGTTTATCTGCAGGGGTACGAACCGGCCGCCAGCGCCGTGCGTCCGCTGATGGCCTTTGCCGCGCTGTACCAGTCCGGCAAGCTGGTACAGCAGACCACGCCCCTGTCTGCCACACCCGCCGGGACGGAGAGACTTGCGCCTGTGCCCTTCTCTTTCACACTGCCGCTTGACAGACTCAGCCCCGGCGAGTACGAGTGCCAGATTACCCTGCTGGACCCCACCGACAACAAGTCCACTTTCTGGAGAACCGCCGTTCGCATCGTCCCCTGAAGCGGCTCACAAAGACCGGTGATGGCTGATCAGCATTGAAGCATTAGGCCTGAGTGGATTAGCATCCGTGCATCTGGCAGCATGCAAACTAGGGAGGACCGATGATCGCAATGAGCCGCACACGGCAACAAATTTGTGAGTGGTTGGGTTTGGCCTCTCTTGTCCTGCTAATCGGTTGCTCTTGGTGTTTAGAAGCAGCGTCGCAAACGGCAGCGCTAATTACCGAAGGCGATCCCGTAACGGCACTCGTGAAAGGAAGGCCTTTTGCTGCTGTCAAATATAGCCGACAGCTGCGTATTGAGAAAAGTGGTAAATGGGTTGTGACACAAAGCCAGGGACATACCTTGATTGCCCGAGACGCCGACGGGAGAATTACGATGACAAAGGCAGAGCTTTTTGGCGAAAGCTGTGATATGCCGAACCTTGGAACGCTCCCGCCGTGTCAGGCTTGGCGCACATTCATCTTCGATCCTGTTGCAAGCACGATGTGGCACTGGGACGACGGCCCTTTGGGACACACCTCGCAATTGATCCAAATGCGGCTGCAGTCCAACGAGATTGTAGAAGCTGAGAGGTTGACATCGGCCTTACAAATCTCCTCCGTAATTTCTGATCCGGCTCATGGAATCTTCGTACAGGACCTTGGAAAGAAGAATATCGAAGGTGTTCCAGCCACTGGAGTGAGACTCATCGTGGATCACACCATGCCCTCAAAAGCACCCGACTTTACCTTCCATGAGGTATGGACCGCAAGGCAGATGCAATTAACGCTCATGGTTATCAACGGTGATGCACAAGGTAACGAGACCATCTCAGGGCTTGATCACATCTCCTTAAACCCTGCTAAAAACCTTTTTCAACCACCACTCGAACGAGGTCTGATGCGATACGACAATGGCGAGTATGCAGTGAAAGACTTCGCAGAGATGGAGGAGTGGTTCGTTGGTCCTTGATTGCCATGCCACCTGCCGTGCGCCGACGCGATAATGGAGGCATTTGTGGCGCATTCTTCCATGAGCAAGCAAGCTCTCGACTCGGAGCGGATACGAGGCGGCTTGAATGATATCTCGCTCGAGCACGCCCAGCTTTAGGACGCTTTGCGGACTATCGAGGGCGGGCACGATCTAGCACATTGAGCCAAGTGATTCCATTCAGCATTCAGATTCGGAGCGAAAGCCAAGCTCGCTGCACTTAGGCATACTTGAGCGGAATTGGTGTTTCGCAGCTTCAAAGGTTGGCGCCAGCTCTTCTTGCGAGACTGATGACTTTGGGTCGTGCTCCTTCTGATAAGCGAAGGCCAAGGCCGAAGCGGTAGATTTCCGGCATGTAGTACTCGCCATTTAGTTCAGCAACCATACCTACGCTTTGAAGGAACCTCACCTCTTCGCTCGTGAGGTTTGCTTGGAGTGCATCAAATGGTATCCGCAGATCGTGTACACCACGTAGTTTGTTAAAGATGGTATTTAACTGGGGAATCTCTTGCACGGATTCGTCGATCTTCGCTTTGCCACAGGGGCGAATGGCATTCCTGATAGCCGCAGGCGCAAGGATGCGATCTTGACTTGTTCCGCCGATGCTTTCTTCTGCCGCGTGCCGAAGAAAACGAACTAGGTCACGGGCCTGAATCTGACCTTTGAAGTCGCTGAGGGCGGCAATGACCCATTCTGCTGATCTTGCCTCTCTTGATCGATCCGAGCCGAGTTTTGGTCCCCAAAGAGGAACGAGCGCCTCTTTGGCTTCTTCGGCCGACATCAACTCAGGCTCCTTTTCGGCTTTTTAAATCGAGGGAACTCCTGAAGTGCGAGCCAGCCAAACCGCAAGACGGAGCGCCTCCTCTTCATTCCATTGAAGTGTGAACGCATTGTATAGTCGTACAAATTGCCCATAGTTTTGCGTCACGGCAGACCTTGCCAGGTCTGCACGCACGAAAATCAGAATTCCTAAAGGATTCTCGGGAACTTCTCTTAGGTAATTCGGTACACCTTGGATCAATGCGCGAAGCGCCGGTTGTTCGACTTTGCTGGTCGATATGTTTGTAAAGAGATCCTCTAATCTATAGCTTCGATAATTATTTGGCGCTGAGTTTCAGAGCTATTCGGCGCAAGAGCTGTGGTCTATTGCTCGATCAGGCGAGAGCCGATAGCGCCCGTGGGCTGCAAGTTTCTGATTCCACGTCGGGCTCCCTAGGGGAGACTGCCAGCGCCAGTCAAAACCGGCTCTGGATTCGCAGAACATACGCCAGATAATGCTGAAACATTACGCCAGATAATCCTGAAAGTGATACTCTGCGGGGCGGCCGCTGACGCGGGCTCTTCTTATGGAGTACCGGCGTCGCTGGAGGGACTTTCTGCCTCAACCATCAATGTTCGGCTGTCGGCGATTCGAAAGATGGTGAACGAAGCCCGGAAGAACGGAATGCTCTCGGCCGAGGAAGCCGCGAACCTGACTGA
>CBAAAH010000198.1:0-5663 GCA_964658865.1 uncultured Granulicella sp. | reverse complement strand
ATCATAGTCCGTTTCGTCCGGCTGGCCGAGGTTGGCGGTGTAGGCGTAGGGCAGAGCCCCCTTCCGCTTCATCCAGTGCAGCGCGGCAGAGGTGTCGAGCCCGCCGGAGAAGGCGATGCCGACGCGCTGGCCGGTGGGCAGGGATTCGAGAATGACGGACATCGAGAGCCTTTCGTACGGTGGTGCTGACGTGGAGCCTGCGTCAAAGCATGTCGCGGTCCAAAGCGCATTCACGTGCGCCTGGACCGACGTGGATCAATCAACTTCAAGTGTAGCCGCTTAGGCCAGCGACTTTCGACGCTTGCCGTTCATGCCACGGTCGCGAGGGATGCGCTTTGCGCCGCCCAGCAGCATCAGCAGCAGAGCCTTCTGTGCATGCAGACGATTTTCCGCTTCGTCGAAGACGATGGATTGCGGCGAGTCGATAACGGCATCCGTCACTTCTTGCCCACGATGCGCCGGCAGGCAGTGCATGAAGACGGCGTTGTCCGACGCCAGCGCCATCAACGCCTCGTTCACCTGGTAGGGCTTGAAGATGGGCGTGCGCTTCGTGGTTTCGTTCTCCTGGCCCATGCTGATGCAGACGTCGGTATAGATCGCGTCCGCACCCGTGACGGCCTTGTGCGGGTCGTGCATCAGTTGGATCGAACCACCGGTCTGTTCGGCCAACGCCATCGCCTTGTGGATGATATCGAGGTCCGGCTCGTACCCTTTGGGCGTTGCGACCGTGACGTGCGTGCCCAGTAGCGCACCCGCCAGCATGAGCGAGTGGCACACGTTGTTGCCGTCGCCGACGTAAGTAAATTTCAGGCCTTCGCAGGAGCCGAAGCGCTCTTCCAGCGTAAAGAAATCGGTGATCGCCTGGCAGGGATGCTCGTAGTCGGAGAGCGCGTTGACGATGGGAATTTTCGCGTTGTCGCCGATCTCCGTGACGGTTTCGTGCGCGTAGGTGCGCAGGACGATCACATCCATCCAGCGCTCGATATTGTGTGCCACGTCGGCTAACGATTCGCGTTCGCCGAGCTTCGACGAGGTTTGGTCGACGAAGATCGCGTTGCCGCCGCAGGTGTTGATTGCGGCTTCAAAGGTAAGGCGCGTGCGCAGCGATGCCTTCTCAAAGATGAGCACCATCTGCCTGGCATCGAGCGCATGGCGAAAGTCTTCGGGATGCGCCTTGACCGCGTGCGCAAGCTCCATCACCGCAGCCATCTCCTGCACGGAGAGGTCGGCAATGGAGGTGAAATCGCGACCGCGCAGACCTTTTGCCGCTTCAGTAAACGCCGCGTCGGACTGGATGCCGAGCTCGACCTTTGCCTTGGGGGCTTCGGCCAGGCCGTCGCGCCCTTCCGGCATCATGACTACAGTTTTGCTACCCATGGACCGCTTCCTCGGCCTGCACCGCAGGCTTGTTCGACTTTGCTTCCGATTCTTGCAGAAGTTCACCCAGTGCGGCGACTGTGGCATCCACCTGTGCACGGGTGATGAGGAACGGCGGCAGGAAGCGCAGCACGGTTTCACTGGTGCGGTTCAGCAGCGTGTGGCGCTCGAACATCATGCGTTCCTGCAGTTCGCCGGCGAGCTCGGCGGAGTGCATGTCGACGCCGATCATGAGGCCGGTGCCGCGCACTTCCGCGATGCTGCTGTGCTGTGCTGCGAGTGCTTTGAGTCGATCGATGAAGTAGCCGCCCACGTCCTGCACATGGTCCAGCAACTTCGCTTCGTTGATCTCGTCGATGACGGCGATGGCAGCCGCACAGGCCAGCGGGCCGCCGCCGAAGGTGGTGCCGTGCATGCCGGGCGTAAAGGCGCGTGAGGCTTCTTCGGTGCACAGCATTGCGCCCATCGGCAAGCCGCCGGCGATCGGTTTGGCCAGCGTGGTGACGTCGGGCAACGCATCGTAGTGCTGGTAGGCGCACCACTTGCCGGTGCGGCCCATGCCGCTCTGGATCTCGTCGGCCATCAGCAGCGCGCCGGTAGAGGTGCACAGCTCGCGTGCGGCGGCGTAGAACTCCGGAGACACGGGGTGGATGCCGCCTTCACCCTGCAGCGATTCAATGCAGATGGCGCAGATGTCGCTGGAGAACGCCTCACGCAGCGCGTCGACGTCATTGAACGGCACGAAGACAACGCCGGGCATTACGGGCTGGAACGGCTCACGATACTTCTGCTTATGCGTGGTCGCGACGGAGCCCATGGTGCGCCCGTGGAACGAGTGCTCCAGCGCGATCATGCGAGTGCCGATTTCTTGGCCTTCGGAGCGCAAAAGCGCGGCGTGCGCACGCGCCAGCTTCAACGCGGCCTCCCACGCCTCCGTGCCGCTGTTGCACAAAAAAGCGCGATCCATACCGGTGATCTCGGTCAGCTTGAGCGCGAGTGTGGCCGTGTGATCGTGGAAAAAAAGGTTCGACGTGTGCAGCAGTCCGGTAGCGGTCTGCGCCAGGATCGCGCGGTTGATCGCGGGATGGTTGTAGCCCAGGCCGCAGACGCCGATGCCGCTCAGCAGGTCGAGATACTCGGTCCCTTGGTCGTCGTAGAGGTGGACCCCCTCACCGCGCGTAAACAGGATGGGGTGACGGTCGTAGGTGTGCAGCAGCAGCTTTTGCTCCGCGGCCTCCGTGGCAACAAGGTTCATGTTCGCTGCACCTTCCTTGAGTTCGTTCATGACATCCATCCTGCCTCTTGCGTCTCTGTGGGGAGTACTCGGTTGAACTTACCTGCGGTCATCAGTTGCGACTCAGGCCACCATCACTTCGGTGCCGTCGTTGACACGGCTGCTGATGAGGTCAGGCAGCACATTCGCCGCTTCGGCGGGAAGGATGCGCACGCGCTTAACGCCCGCGAGCAGGGCATCGCGGCAGGCGTTCAGCTTGGGCAGCATGCCACCGGTAATGACGCTGGTCTGCTCTAGTCGCGGGATCTCCTTGAGCGACAACCAACGCATGATCTTGCCGTCCGCACCTTTCACGCCCGGAACGTCGGTGAGGAACACGAGGGCGTCGGCTTTGACACAGGCGGCGGTGGCGGAGGCCATCTCGTCGGCGTTGATGTTGTAGTACTCGCCGTCGAAACCTAGCGCGATGGAGCTGATGACCGGGACCGCGCTCATCGCCCAGATCGCGTCCAGCCAACGCGGATCGGTCGCGGCGATTTCACCGACGAAGCCGAGGTCGGGTGTAGTCTTTTTCTTGCGCGCGCGGAAGACCTGTCCGTCGCCGCCGCAGATACCCACGGCCGACTGGCCCTGCTGGTTGAGCGAAGCGACGAGCGACTTGTTCACACGGCCGGCAAGCACCATCAGCGCGGCGTCGCGGGTTTCGGCATCGGTCACGCGCAGGCCGCTGATGAACTGGCTATGCTTGCCCATTTGCGCCAGCACGCGGGTCAACTGCACGCCACCGCCATGCACGATGGCAACCTTGTGGCCGTCGCCCACGAGTTCGGCAATGGCCTTACCGATCGCGTGCAGCAGCTCCGGTTTTTCGAGCGAAGCCCCGCCGAGTTTGACGACATACTTCACAGCAGGCCCTCCTCTTCCTTCCATCCGCACATCACGTTCAGGTTTTGCACTGCCTGGCCGGCAGCGCCTTTCAATAAGTTGTCCAGGCATGAGACCAGCACCACGTCACGCCCGTTCGGCCCGAGTTCGAAGCCGATATCGCAGAAGTTTGTGCGCACCACATCCTGAATCTGCGGCAGGGAAGATCGTACCCGCACCATGGGGCTGTTCGCGTAAAAATTGCGCACCAGTGATGGATCGATGGGCGTCTTCAGCCGGAAGTAGATGGTGGACAAGATGCCACGCGGAATCGGCAGTAAGTGCGGCGTAAAGCGAATCTGGTCCGTGGAGAGGTGAAGCTGCTCCAGCAGCTCGCCCGTGTGGCGATGACCGAAGACGCCGTAGGCCGAGAGGTTGTCGGCGGCGTACATGAAGTGGGTTTTGGCGGTCGCCGCCTTGCCCGCGCCGCTGACACCGCTCTTGGCATCGCAGACGATGCCGCGAGCCATGTCGATGACGCCGGCTTGCACAAATGGTGCCAGCGCAAGGAGGACGGAGGTCGCATAGCAACCGGGATTGGCAACGAGGCGAGCCTTGCGAATGTGGTTGCGATGCAGTTCCGGGCTGCCGTATACGGCTTCCTGTTGCAGCGTCGCCGCGTGCGCAGGATCGGCGTCGGAAAGTTTGTACACGGCGGCGTTCGCCGGATCGTGGAGCCGCCACGCGCCGGAGAGATCGATGACGCGCAGGCCATGGGCGATGGCATCCGGCACCCACTCGCGCGATTGCTCGTGCGGCGTGGCGAGAAAGAGAATCTCGGTTCCGCTCTCCCGCAAGTGCTTCCACGTGAAGGGCACAATCTGTGGAGAAGGCTTGCCGTCGTTGCGTGCGAGCTGCGGATGCAGGTCGTACAGCGATGTCGTTGCGGCAGTTGCGTCCATGCGTCCCAGGAAGATCGGCGTGTCGTGTTGCAGCCGCGGATGCGCCAGCAGAAGGCGTGCCAGCTCCGCGCCGGAGTAGCCGGAAACACCCGCAACCGCCGTCCGCACGGTCGCTGGTGCCGCAGCGTTCGTTTGTCTTTCGTCCTGAGCCGGCACGTCCACTTAACCGATCAATCCTTCCATGCGCGTCTTCAGCACCGCGGCCTTCGCAGCTTCTTCGCAGATTACAAGCACCGTGTCGTCGCCGGCGATGGTGCCCATCACTTCCGGCCAGTCTTCATAGTCCAGCGCGGCTGCGACTGGCTGGGCACTCCCCGTGGTGGTAATGACGATCAGCAGGTTTTGCGCCTGCTTTACCTCCAGGCCAAAGTTCTCCAGCGTTTCTTTAATGGCGGGAACGTCGTCTTCCTCGTCCGGCGTGGCCAGTGCATATCCATTCGCACCTTTGTAAATATGCAGTTCATGCATATCGCGCGACAGGGTGGCCTGAGTCACGGTAAATCCGCGCTTCATCAACTGTCGGCGCAGCGCATCCTGCGACAGCACGGCAGAGGTCCCCAGAAGTTCGCGAATTGCCTGATGCCGCTGCTGTTTCATGAGCTCCGAGGTGATGCAGAACAACTGCCGGCAAGGGCGGCAAAATATCGAGCGTGACAACTACTGACATGAGATGCGCTTGCCGGCCAAAAGGTACGACCGGAAAGCAGGAAGACATGCATAAATATACATATCCATGTATAACTATACAGGACGGAAGCCGAAATCGCGTCCTGTCTGACTGCTTTCAATCAAGAAAAACATCAAAGCATGCGGAAAACCGCTGCACGCGCGTGTTTCCGCGATTTAGGATGACCCATGGACTCCACTGCTTGCGTTTCTCGTCGCCCAGAGGCGGCCTCCCGTTTGTGGAACCCCGCTGCACCACTCGACGTGCCGTCGTTGATCGATGCACGGTTCGAGCGCGATTCCTGCGGCGTGGGCTTTGTCGCCTCCAGTAAAAACGTCGCATCGCACCGGATTCTGATGGACGCGCTGACGGCGCTTGCTCGCCTGGCCCACCGCGGCGCGGTTGCGGCGGACGGCAAGAGCTCCGACGGTGTGGGCATTGCCGCGGCGATTCCACGGGAACTGCTGCTGCGCGAAACGGGATTCGCGCTGGACGCGGGCAAGCCGCTGGCGGTCGGCGTCTTCTTCGTGCATCGCGATGCGGAGAAAAATGAAGCGGC
>CBAAAH010000197.1:0-5666 GCA_964658865.1 uncultured Granulicella sp. | reverse complement strand
CGAAGGTAAAACGACCGAGTACTTCATGATGCGCGTCGGCGTACCCAACGGCATCCTGACCCCGCTGCAACTGCACACGATCGCCGACATTACGGAGAAATACGCCCGCGGCATCGGCGACATCACTACTCGGCAAAATATCCAGATGCACTGGCTCACGATCGAAAGCCTGCCGCTTGTGGTGGACGCGCTGGAAGCTGTCGGTCTGAGTCCGAAGGGCGCATGTGGCGACGTGGTGCGCAACGTCACCGGCTGCCCGCTCGCGGGACACGATGCACATGAAATTCTGGATGCCGCGCCGCTGGCCCAGCGCATCGCCGCGACGCTCACGGCGAATCCGGAGTTTGTGAACCTGCCGCGCAAGTTCAAGATCAGCGTCACCGGGTGCCCGGTGTGGTGCTCCTACCCCGAGATTAACGACGTCGGCCTGACCGGTGCGACCCGTACCGTCGATGGCAAGCAGGAGGCCGGCTATTCCATCCGTGTCGGCGGTGGCCTGTCGAAAGAGCCGCATGTTGCGTTGCGGTTGAACGCCTTCGTTCGTCCGGAAGAGGCGGAGCAGGTCTGCATCGAAGTCGCACGCATCTTTAAGGATGCAGCCGGTCTACGCGAGAGCCGCAACCATGCGCGCCTGAAGTACCTGTTCATGAAGCAGGGCTGGACCGCCGAGTCGTTTTTGGTCGAACTGAACCGCCGCCTTGGTTACAATCTTGCACCTGCCGCGGACGAGATCGTGCCAGACGATGTCTACCGCGACCACACCGGCGTCAACCCGCAGGCGCAGTCCGGCCTGTCCAGCGTCGGCATCTCCGTGCTGCGCGGCCGCCTAACCAGTAAGCAGCTCCACAGCCTTGCTTCGCTCTCCGAAGCGAATGGGCCTGGCGGGGAACTGCGCTGCACCGTGCAGCAGAACATCCTTCTCGTCAATGTGTTGAATGAAAAGGTGGGCGAGGTCGTTACCCAGATCAATGCCCTCGGCCTGCATGTGGAAGCGACCAATTTCTGGCGCGGCACCGTCGCCTGCACCGGCACGGAGTTCTGCAAGCTCGCGATCGCGGAGACCAAGGGATTTGCCCGCTGGCTCACGGATGAGATGGACGAGCGCATGCCGCACTTCGACCAGCAGCTTCGCATTAATGTGACCGGCTGCCCCAACAGTTGCGGTCAGCACTGGATCGCGGACATCGGCTTGGAAGGCAAGAAGGTGAAGGTTGACGGCCAGATGGTCGACGCCTTCTACTTCTGCGTCGGCGGCGCGGTCGGTGAGCATGCACGCTTTGCCCGTGCGGTCGGCTATCGCGTTCCCGCGACGGAAGTGCCCGACGCGATGGAACGCCTGCTGCAAACGTACCTCGCGCAGCGGCTGGAACAGGAAAACCTGCGCGCTTACTTTGCCCGCTACAGCGACGAAGAGCTACGCGGCCAGCTCGCCGGCGCACCCGTAACGGCCGTGGAACGCGACCTGCCGAGCGGTCCCGTACCCGCGAACGTGGCCTAAGCGATGAGCCTGTTTCCCATCTTTCTGAAGCTCACAGGCAGGCGCTGCCTCGTTGTCGGTGCCGGCAACATCGCCGAAAGCAAGATTCTTAGCCTGCTGGAAGCGGAAGCCGAGGTGACCGTTGTCGCGCTCGACGCCTTCCCGCGCATCCACGAGCTTGCCGCGGAAGGCTCGCTGCACCTGCACCTGCGCGCCTTCACCGAACGCGACGTCGACGGCAACTTTCTTATCGTCTCCGGTACGAATGTGCCCGAGGTGAACCGTGCCGTCTTCGCCGAGGCGAAACGCCAAAACATCCTGGTCAACGCCGTGGACGATCCACCGTATTGTGACTACTACTTTCCGTCGGTCGTGCGCCGCGGCGACTTGCAGATCGCGATCTCCACCGCCGGCGAAAGCCCAGCGTTGGCGCAGCGTCTGCGTAAGGAACTGAACGAGCAATTGCCCCGCGATCTAGGCCCGTGGCTGCTGGAGCTTGGCCGCCTGCGCCGCGAGGTTATCGGCATGGAACCGCTGGGCGACCCACGCAAAATGCTGCTGCATACGCTCGCTACGCGCGAAGTTTGTGGTGCCGAGGCCTGCCCTTCGCGCCAGATGGCACGAGCCCACGCCCGTGAGTGGTACCCGGAGCGCAATGGGCACCTCGGGTAGCTCAGCTTGCCTGTTCTTTGTCTTCGAAATGTTCTTTGCCGTCTCGAACCGTTGTCATGCCGTAACGATGGGAAGGGATCTGCTTTTCGCAACCGCATGGAGGCCCATTGCCCAGCACCATCGCACAACAGGGAACGGTCTACCTGGTGGGTGCCGGCCCCGGAGATCCCGAGTTGCTTACCCTGCGTGCGGCTCGCCTGCTCGCAACTGCGGACGTCGTCTTCTATGACGACCTGGTTCCGGACGCCGTCCTTGCGCTGTGCGGTCCGCAGGTAGAACAAGTCAGCGTCGGAAAACGCTGCGGCAACGCGCGCATCACGCAGTCCGGCATTCACGCCTTGCTGATCGAAGCCGCACGCGCAGACCGCAGCGTGGTTCGCCTGAAGTCGGGCGATCCACTCATCTTTGGCCGCGCGGCGGAAGAACTCGACGCTCTCGCAACCGCGCGCATTCCGGTAGAAATCGTTCCCGGCGTGACGGCGCTATTTGCCGCCGGAGCCGCACTGCACCTGCCGCTTACCGACCGCCGCACCGCGTCGAAGCTCATCCTGCTGGCCGGCCGCCACGCTGCGGATAAGACCGATGCCGGCTCGCTGTGGCAGGGCTCGCTGCCAGTGGACGCGACGCTTGCCATCTACATGCCGGGCCGCGATCTGCATCGCCTGGCGCACGATTTACTTGCCGCGGGGCTCGACCTGGCAACACCCTGTGCCGCGATTTCTAAAGCAGCAACACCGCAGCAGCATGTCGAGGCGGCGCGCCTGCGCGATTTCGCCAACCTCGTGCCCGGACCCGCACCGCTGCTCGTGGTCGTCGGGCCAGCGGTGGAAGCGATGCTGATTGCCTTTTCTCGCGAAGCGTTGCCGAACATACCGGCAAACCCGCTACCCTGATCGCATGCAGGTTCACCTTATCGACGGCACCTACGAACTGTTCCGCCACTACTTTGCCGTGCCCAAAACGCTGGATGCCGAGGGCAGGGAGGTGGGTGCGGTGCGTGGCGTGCTCGCGTCCATCCTGTCGATGACGCGCGCGGGCGCAACCCATTTGGGCGTCGCGACGGACCATGTGATCGAGTCGTTTCGCAACGATCTTTATCCCGGGTACAAGACCGGTGCCGGTGTGCCGGATGACTTGCTGTCGCAGTTTCCTCTGTTGGAAGAGGCACTGACCGCGATGGGCATCGTGGTGTGGCCCATGGTGGAGTTTGAGGCCGATGACGCGCTTGCCGCCGCGGCGCATCTGGCCGCGCAGGACGAGCGCGTGTCGCAGGTGTTGATCTGCACGCCCGACAAGGACCTGTCGCAATGCGTTGTTGGCGACCGGATCGTGCAGTTGGACCGACGTAAAAAGGAGCTGCGCAATGAGGCAGGTGTTATCGCCAAATTCGGCGTGAAGCCGGAGTCGATTCCCGACTATCTGGCGCTGGTCGGCGACAACGCGGACGGCTATCCCGGCCTGCCCGGATGGGGTACGAAGTCAACCGCAACGGTGCTTGCCAGGTACGGCCACCTTGAGGCAATTCCGCAGCACGGCACCAACTGGCTCGTGCGCGTCGCAAATGCGGGCGGCTTGGCGGAAACGCTGCACGACCGCTACACCGACGCGGTCCTTTTCCGCACATTGGCAACACTCCGCACGGACATTCCGCTGTTTTCCCGCGTCGACGAGCTCCGCTGGAATGGACCTACGCCGGAGTTTGCTTTACTGGCCACAAGCCTGGATGCAAACAGCAAGTCTGGTCGCGATGCACCCGCCTACCGGGGTGGCAGATAGCCGTAGAGCATTGCTGCCGCGCGACGCTGCCGAAACTCCATCAGCGACGGTTCCCACGCGGCTTCGATCTCATGCGGATCGGTGCCGGCGGTCAACGCCGCCATGGTCGCGTCGTTCAGCAGAATGCCGCGCGCCTTCACAAGCTCGAACTTCTCCGGATACTGGGCATGCAGGGCGGCCAGCAATTCCAAGCCAAACTCCGCCTCGTCGAAGCGCTCACGATCCGTCACGATGAAGCGAAGGCCATGCACGATTTGGCCAGCGAAGGGGTAGGGCTTTGCAGGGGTGAATTTCGCGGGCGTGATGTCAACGCCGCTCAACTTTCTTGCCATCAGCGCTGCGGATAGCTTCTCGGCAGCCTGCTCGTCGATCCACGCCGCGCCGATCTGCTGAAACGGAGCATCCGTTCCTCGGCCGACGGAGACGTTCGTAAACTCCAGAAATGCAAGCCCTGGGTATAACGCCGCCGCCTGCTGCGTACGCAGGTTTGGGCTGGGATTGACCCAAGGCAGACCCGTGTTGTCGTACCAAAGGCCGCGCTGGTAGTGCCGCATGGGTACGACAACGAGTTTTACGTTAAGCTGCTTCTGTTGCCTGACCAGTTGGGCAAACTCGCCCAACGTCAGGCCGTGCTGTGTCGGCTCCTGCATGTAGCCGACGTAACGCTCGGTGCCCGCATCGCTTACCGGTCCATTTGCCACGATGCCGCTCACCAGCGCCGGCCGGTCCAGCACGATGACTGTCGGGTGGTTCGGTGCCTGTGCCGCAGCCTCCAGAAAATATCCGACGACGGATTCATACGTATAAAATCGCACCCCCGCATCCTGCAGGTCGATCACGACCGCATCGAGCTTTTGCAGGTCAGCGGGCTTGGGCCGTCGGTCCTCCGGCTTTGCCCCATACAGCGAGATCACCGGCAGGCGCGTCGCGCGGTCCACGTCATTGCCGATGCCTTCCTTGTCCTCCACGCCGGCGATGCCGTGCTCGGGAGAGAACAGCGTCACGAGTGTTGTGCCGGGAACTGCCTTCGGCAGGTCGTTCGCCAGCAGGTCGATCGTTCGCCGACCGCGCGCGTCCACGCCGGTATTGTTCGTCAGCAGGCCGATGCGGATCGGACCCTGCCTGAGTGAGCGGATTGCCTGGAACTGCGTTGCCTGCAGCACGTCGATGCCGCTCTGCACCGCGCCGCCGGTTGTCCCGGTGGGTGGCGGCACCATGGCGGCATCGCCTGTTTGAACGGCGCCTGCCTCGTACAGATGAAGAGCCTGCGCAACTGCGGTTGCCACTTTGCCGCGCAGGCCGCTGATGGCGGGACGGCCACGCGGATGGATCGCATTGCTCAGCAGCACAACATAGGTTTCGGACCGCGGGTCCATCCACAGCGACGTGCCGGTAAATCCGGTGTGGCCGAAGCTGCCGACGGGAAATACCGTTCCGCGCGGCCGTGAAAACGGGGAGTCGATATCCCACCCAAAGCCCCGCAGGTACTTGCCGCGCGTGGGCTGTTCCGGCTCACACATCAGGCGCAGGGTCTCGGTCTTTAGCGGGAACGTGCTGGACCGGCCGGCAAGCCGATCCAGCAGAGCCTGCGCATACAGGGCGATATCCTGCGCCGTGGAGAACACACCGGCATGACCGGCAACGCCGCCCATGCGCCGTGTCGTGGGGTCGTGCACGACGCCGCGCAGCAGCTCGTCATGAGTCATGGGCAGGTCGTCGTTGTGCGCGGTCGGTGCGATTT
>CBAAAH010000196.1:0-5699 GCA_964658865.1 uncultured Granulicella sp. | reverse complement strand
CAGAGACGGCGTTGCGGATTTGATCGAGCGAAGCTGTGATTATGCAAAAGCAATCGTTCGAGGCATCGGTACTCTTCCTGGTGCTCAGGTGGTGTGGGAGCCGCAGATCAACCAGGGACTCGTGCGATTCCTCGATCCTCGATCGGAAGCAACGGAAGAAGATCATGATTACGCTACCGAAAAAATGACGGCTGCGATTCTCGCCTCAGGAGAGGCGTTCTTCACGGGAACTACGTGGCGAGGCCGCAGAGCGATGCGTGTGAGCGTTTGCAACTGGCAAACGACGTCGAAAACTGTAAGTGCCGTCTGCCAGTCGGTTGGACGACTGCTCGAGGAAATGAGATCTGAGCTTCTACACCCTACGAATTGAACGTGCTTGCGGTCTAACCGCGCGGTTAATACAGGAAGAGAAGGGAACAAGAGCCCCGGACGCCTGCTTGATCGATTCTAATAAACGCATTTCCCGTCGTTTGGGTTTCATCGGCACGGGCTTTCGCGTTGTTCCGACGGCCGCCACTTATGGGCACCGCTGTTTCGGCGGAATGCTAGGCATCGGTGGCGATGGCGGTGTGCTGGCCGAACCAGCCGGCGTTCTGCGCCTGCTGCAGTTTGGTTTCGAGGTAGGTCCATAAGGCGGGAGCGCCGGCCTGGATCTGGTCACGGATGCGGGCGACAACGCGGGCGTGGGTAATGCCGTGTTCTACCCAACTGCCGCCGCCGTTTCGCAGGTTGAGCAGCGGCGGCATGGCGCGGTCGATGGCGTTGGCGAAGCGGGATTCGGGCGTGTCGCCGTATTCGAACTCGTCCCACAGGGCGAGGAAGTGGGCGGTACGTTCCGGCGGCAGCAGGCCGAAGATGCGCTCGACGGCGGCGCGCTCGTCCTGCTTGCGCTCGGCCCAGCCGCCTTCGACGAAGGCCATGGTGTCCCCGGTGTCGATCTCGCCCAGGTCGTGGATCAGCAGCATCTCCAGCACGTGCGGCATGCGGACGGGTTCGGCGGCAAAAGGTTCCAGGGTGGTTGCGAACAGGGCAAGCTGCCAGGAGTGTTCGGCGGAGTTTTCCAGCCGGTTGGGAATGCCATCGACTGGAACGCCAGCCTGTTCGGCCACCTGCGCCGCGGTTCCGTGCACGCGGATCTTGCGGGTCACGGTTTTGAGGCGGTCGGCTTCGTCAACGAAAGCGAGGATGCGGGCGAGGTCTTCAGGCGGCACGGTCACGGGTTGATTGTAGTTTCTCCGATGCGGTGAAAACCGGTGCCCACCTGCACCGCGCCTTTGCGGTTAAGGTTGGGTTTCGTTGTACGACATAGGTATTGGTGTCGAGCGCAACCCACCTCAGGCTCGCGCAGGTGGGGCACTCGGGCTCGATCGGATTCAACTCGGCGCGGGGCGGGGTGGTAGACTCAGCCGCATTGCCGTATGAGCCGAACCGTCCATGATTTTGCCGCTGTGTTGTTCGCGATGCTGTGCTTTGCGCCGCTGTTGCTGCCGCCGGGATACCTGCTGGCTTACGCGCTGAATGTACAGGGATTCCGCCGGAAAAGCCTGAGCGAACGCCTGTTGTGGGCGGTGGCGCTGTCGGTTCCCGCGGCGATTTTGCTGACGGTGTTCTGCGGACGGCATCTGTCCGCGGGTGCCGAAGCGGCGGTGGTGTGGGTGCTGGCAGCGGCCTGGCTGGTGCTGCTGGTGATCACGGTGCGGCGAACCGGGTCGCCCGATCGCTGGACGATTTGGACTGCCGTGACGATGGCCGGTGTCGCGCTGTACACGGCCCTGGCGACGCTGGGCATTACCGTCGGCCGCAAGCTGTATGAAGGCACGTACGCCGGCGACTGGAGCGTGCGCATTCCCTTGATGGCTGCGGCAATCCACGGGCGCGTGCCGATCCTGACGCCGTTCGACGCGGTCTACGGCCAGACGGCCGCGCTTCGTTACTACTACTACTGGTACGTGCTGTGTGGGCAGGTTGGGCGACTCGCCCATTTGGGCGCACGGCCGGTGCTTGCGGCCAGCAGCGCATGGAGCGCGTTTGCGCTGGCGGCGGCGTTGCTGCTGATGGCGCGGTACCTGTTCGGGTTCTCGGCACTGGCGTTGCAGGGAAGGCCGCGGCGCTGGCTCTACTGGCTGCTGTTGCCGGTAAGCTGCATCCTTGGGCTGGACGTGCTGCCGGCGATCGCGGGCCTACTGATCCCAGGCCACAAGCTGTACCCGGAGATCGAGTGGTGGCGCTCGCAGGGTGACTTTTCTCTCAGCTTCCACACGGCCGTGCTGTACGCGCCGCACCACACAGCGGGGCTGGTGTGCTGCGTGATGGGCTTTCTGCTGCTTACGCTGGTAGCGCGGCGTGGCGAGGTGCAGCCAACGTGGCGTGCGGTGCTGACCGGGGGCGCGCTGGCGGGCATCTGCTTCGCGGCGGCGGTAGGCACGTCCACCTACCTGACGCTGATCTTCGCCATCGTGTGCACGCTGCTGGCGGTGGAACGCGCGCTGCGGCGAGATTGGCGGACGGTCGCGGCGATTGCGCTAGCGGCCGTGGTGGCGCTGCCGCTTTCGGAGACGTACCTGCATGAAATTCTGAGCGGCGCGGGTGCGACG
Source organism: uncultured Granulicella sp. (assembly GCA_964658865.1). Taxonomy (GTDB): domain Bacteria; phylum Acidobacteriota; class Terriglobia; order Terriglobales; family Acidobacteriaceae; genus Terriglobus. Next base: position 3,105 of record CBAAAH010000196.1, on the reverse strand, counting down.
CTGCACGCGGAAAGCACGCACATCCACGGCGCACGGTTTGTGGCGTTTTTTCCGCGCAACGTGGGTTTGCCGCGCATCGAGCTGCTGCAGATCGGCTATCAGATGGGCTACCGCAAGCTCACGCCGTTCTGGGTCAAGGCGCTGCTGCGGCCACCCCTGACGGTGCTGCTGTTCGTGATTGAACTGGGTTTTTTCGGCTTTGTGCTGGCACGCCGCGCGTGGCTCGACCTGCGGAGCGGTGTGGTGCTGATCGACGTGCAACGCATGCAGTGGGTGTTGTTTGCGGGGCTGACGTTTGCCGCGTTGTGTCTCACGTCCGAGCCGGTGATCGGCGTAAACGACCTTGGCCGGCATGCGGGCCTGGCGCTGCGCTTTCTGGCCGTGCTGTGGGCGACGCCCATGGTGGCGGAGGCGCTACGCCAGCCTCGCTTCTGGCCGTTGCCGCAGCATCGCAACGTCATGCGCTTGATGTATGCAATGGTCGTGCTGGGTATGTGTACGCAGGTGTGGCAGGCCATGGTGCAGCGCAGTTACTTCTGGCTGGTGGATCGTGGGACGATCCGCTACCCGTTTGCGCCGTTCCCGCGCTTCTCGCACTACGGCTCACGTTATTTTGAGCTGCGCGAGGCAATGGAAGCGATGGACCGCAGCGTAACGCCCGGCGAGCACGTGCAATTCAACCCGGCAAGCACCTATTGGACGGCGATGACGGACTATCTGGACCGCCCTGTTGCGGCGTTCAATGTGGACTGCGAAGCGCCGTTCGGCGGCAACATCGACGCGTGCCACCACGCAATGCCGTCCATTCGCGGCCTGTTCGGCGGTGGGACGCCAGAGAGCGGCCCCGTGCAGAAATTTGACGCGGCAAGCATTACACCGGCAGCCTTCGACCGGGTATGCGCGGAGCAAAGGCTGACGGCGATGGTTGCCACCGCATCGGACCGCGTGTGGTCCGAACACGCAAGCTGGCTGTGGACGCGACCGGCGCTATTTGCCAATCGAAGCGTTCGGGTAATTGCTTGTCCCGGGCGTTAAACCGTAGTCTGCTCATCCGAATGGAGGTGCACGGCGTTACGGCTACGCATTGTGCCGTGTTTTGCTGTGGTACTGCTGGTTGCGGTGGGTTTAGCCTAGTGTCGCGATAGTTCGATGGTGTTTGCGATTGCGGTGTGTCGTGGTCATTCGCCGGTTGATATTGCCATTTTTTGTATCGTACTGGTGTGTTTGACAGGCTCAAGCAGTGGATGTCGTACGGCGAGCCATAACAGGCCGATCATAGCGATGCAGCGAAGTTGTGCACCATAGGGTGAGCCGCCCACAATGACAAACGAAAGAGGCGTGAAGATCACCGTGAACAGCAACAGGTGTGGCCATACATTAGCCGTTAGAGGTTTGCGCTCACAGGCGGCCTGCACAATAAAGCAGCATAGGAGTACAAACGACGGGTACAACGCAAGTAGGGTGTAGTCGTAAGAAACAGGCGGTAGCGTAATGGAAAGAATGGAAAGCACAAGGAGTTGGTTGAAGCGTGGTAGACGAATAACGAGTGTGAAATAAAAAAGTAAGGCAAGCACAGCCGCGATGCGGGTGTAGATAGCCACCCACTGGGTAAGGTCTGGTCGCCAAGGCAGAGTTGCGACTTTGACCAACGCAAAAAATGAATGGTCATAGCCTACATGAGCTACCTGTCCAGCGAAACGCTTTTGAAACAGTCCAATCTGAAATGCATCCCAGAGGTATGCTTGCTTGATGGTAGGACCGAGCAGCCAAAGGGTGCTCAGGGTAATGCCGGCCGCCACTACCACGCCCCATCCCACCTCACGGTAGCGTTTCTGCGCGAATAGCAGACCAAGAAAAATAAGTGGATAAATTTTGCAAGCACCGGCAAGGCCGAACCAGAATGCGGCCCAATAGGTAGATTCGCGCCACCAGCAAAAAACGCCCAGCGTGGTGAACGCAAAAATCAGAATTTCGATATTGAGACGCAGGTACAGAAATGCGAGTGGATAGGAGAGCATTACCGTTGTCACTATAAAAAACACTAGAGCTTTGCCCGCAAGGCCTGCGGAACGCATAGTTTTTGCAAAGGCAAACACCGCCAGCCCCGTTAAGGTGCAGAGCAGGGTTAAGAACAGAGCGAATGCGTGGCCGGATTTAAAAATGCCGACGAACACATAAAGCAGCGGCACCGGATACATAAAGTAGCCATTTGCAGGTGTAAAAAATGATTCCTGCCCGAAGGCTTGGAATTTATACCAGAAGGCGCGCACATCGCTGAACATGTCGCCCGGAATAAAATAATACGGAAAGCTGTACGGCAAACCAAGCCCCATAGCCCGGCAGACTTCGCTGTAGGCGAAGCCCGCCAATGTGACCAGCGCGCACACCAGCAGGAAACGCAGTAGAAGCCTTGGGAGCGCAGCGGGGGCTGAAATTGTTGGCGGAGTGTAAGGTGCACTGCTGGGGGCATGTGCGATATTGCTATGCCGCATCATCGTCCTTCCAGTTGCTTCACTATGCGGTGCCGCTCCAACATGTCTCGGTAATACATATATTCCAGAGCGCCGGGCATGGTCTGCGGACGTGGGGGCATGGTGAATTCATCCTGAACTGTGCTCTGCTTGCTGGTGGCAAGTGTCGGTTCAATGGCCCAGCTGTTCCGAGCGTCTTCTTTGAGCTGCTTTTCGCGGGTTCTGCGCATGCTCTCGGTAAGTGGCAGGTCGTTGGGATCGCGATAAGTACACGCCGAACTCCAGCACTGTAGCTGCACGCTGTTATAACCGTTAAGTGGACAAGTAAGCGTGAGCACACCGGGCATCGCAGGGGAGCACTGCGGATGGTAGCCAATCCAAGCCACGGCAAGATTGTCCAGGTTGCCGAAGTCGGTGGCGCGCAAGTAATGGATAATCTCCGCGCCTATCAGCATGGCGCACAAGGCGACCGCCGCGTAAAGCAGCCGCAGGAAGGCGGGCCCGGCTGAAGTAGGAGCAGCGTCATCCGGGGCGTGCTTGTTTGTTGTATTCAAGGTCAAGATCGCTCTTAATGATTTGAAAGCAGTGTCAACGTCAGTCTATGGAGACTATCATCGTCGTCCGTCTTTCGGTG
>CBAAAH010000195.1:0-5741 GCA_964658865.1 uncultured Granulicella sp. | reverse complement strand
TTCGGACTGGAGAGCGGCCGCGAGTTGAACGACCTTACGCTCGACGAACTACAGGGACTCAGCCCGGAGTTCGGGCCGGACTTCTTCGACAGCATTACCTTGTGCGCAACCCTGGACTGCCACGACGTGATCGGCGGCACGGCCACCACGCGCGTGCATGCAGCGCTGGTCGAGGCACGCACGCGCATTGCCGCACTGTTGGACGCGATCGGCGACGGCAAAAACAACGGTGAGGCCGATGCCTAAAGCGACGATCCGCAAGGCAACCCTGCAGGACGCAGCCAATATCTTCGAGCTGGTGAACTCGCTCTCGGGCGACGGCACCCTTTTGCGTCGGCAGTACGCCGAAATCTGCGAAAATGTGCGCGACTTCCACGTCGCTTTATCGGAGGGCGGCATTTTTCTCGGCTGCGGCGCGCTGCACCTGTACGGCCCACATCTCGCGGAAATCCGCTCCATCGTCGTGACCCCCGAAGCCAAGGGCCAGGGTGCGGGCGGCGGCCTGCTCAAAGCCCTGCATGCTGAAGCCGAGATGCACGGCGTACAGACCGTCTGCCTGTTCACACGCATTCCCGACTTCTTCTTCCACTACGGCTATCGCATCACGATGGACCGCACCGCGCTACCCGACAAGATTTACAAGGACTGCCAAAAGTGCCCGCGCCTGCACGCCTGCGACGAGGTCGCGATGATTCGCGGACCGGTCCCGCGCGTTGCCGTTTTGGGTCCGCAGAAGATCAAGCAGCCCGAACTCGTCCCGCTGCAAATCGCCTTTACCGGCGCGGACCACTAATCTTCCGCAATCCTATCGATGTCGGTAGCCTCCACCCGTGGCACCAGCGCGAACCCATGGAAATCCTCCGTCGTCAGCGGAACGCGGTTGTTAGGGTACGGTTACTCGGGCGATGATGGAGATATGTTTCGGCCCAGACTGCTCGCCATGTTCTGCCTGCTTGCTGCCTTCTTCCCGTCAGGATCGTGCGCCCAGACACCGGTAAGCACGCTGAACGCGGCGCTGCTGTCCGATCCGCACTTCGATCCGTTCCGCAATGTGTCCAAGGTGCCGCGGCTCGCTGCTGCCCCCGTCTCGCAGTGGGCGGCGATCCTCGCGGAACCTGCGGCTGCGGACGACGGCGCAAATTTCCAGCAACTGCAGACCGCGTGCAACGAGCGCAGCGTCGATGCGGCGAACGATCTCATGCTCTCCGCCTTCGATGCCGCCGGGCAGAAAACCGCAGGCGGCACACCCGCGTTTGTGCTGCTGGCCGGCGATTTGCTGGTCCACCGCTTCGACTGCCGCTACGAAAAGCTGCTGGGCCACCCCGCCGCCGCGACGGGCACCAAGGACGATGATGCGCAGGCCCATCCTTCCGGCGTTACCGCCAGCGGCCTCATGGATTTTGCGCAGAAAACCGTCGACTACATCGCGCTAGAATTGCATCGCCGCTTCCCCACCACCCCGGTCTACATCTCACTCGGCAACAACGACACCGGCTGCGGCGATTACCAACTCGACGAGAACGATTCCTTGCTTGCCGCAACGGAAGACGCCGTCGCACGCGGCTGGAGCGGTACCAGCGACAACGACGCACGCAAGGCACGCGCGGACTACCGTCGGCTTGGCTCGTACTCTCTGCCGCTGCAGCAGCCATTTGCGAAGGGCCGCATCGTGGTTCTGGACGACATGTACCTGTCTTACCGCTACGCCAACTGCAAGGGGAAACCCGACACCACGGCAGGCCAGCACCTGCTCGCGTGGCTGGACACGGAGCTCACCGCGGCGGAGAGCCGTGGCGAGTTCGTCTGGGTGCTTACGCACATTCCTCCGGGCGTGAACACCTACTCCACCAATGTCGCCGGGATCGACATATGCGCGGGTAAATCCGCTGTCACGTTCCTTCGCTCCACCGATCTGACGGCCGTCCTGGGACGGCATGCCAAGGCGGTGCGCGTGCTGATCGCGGGACACACGCACGTGGACGAAACCCGCGTCTTCGGCAGCGACGAGGATGCCGGCAGATTCGTCGTCAAGGGTGTGCCGTCCATCTCCACCGTCAGCGGCAATCCACCGGCGTACCTTATCGCTGCCGTCGATCCGCGCACCGGCCTGTTGCAGAATTACACGCTGCATGTGGCATCCAGCGCTGTTGCGGGTCTGCCGGCGAGCAAGCTCACCTGGCACGAGGCGTACGACTTCCGCACCGTGTATCGCGAACCCGCCTTCACACCGGCCGCTGTCGCCGACATGGCAAAGCGGTTCGCCGCCGGCGCACCGGCAGACGACCAAGCCATCGCCAACTACCAGAACTACTTCGCCGGCTTTGGCATCCGGCGGCTCGCGCTTCAGGCCGTGTGGGGCCAGTACGTGTGCCACATGCAGCACGATGATCCAAAAGCCTTCGCTGCCTGCGGTTGCGCCGAGAAGTAGCCAGCATCAACGCGCGTGATACGTATCGTTTTCCTTCGACAGGTGCACCGGCACGCCGAAGAGATCGCCGATCGACGCACTGGTCAGCAGTTCTTCCGTCGGTCCGTTTGCAACCACACGGCCGTCTTTCAGAAACACCGTACGCCCGATCGCAGGCACGATGTCTTCCACATGGTGCGTCACCAGCAGGATCGTCGTTCCCTGCTCCGCAAGCCGCTGGATGGTGGCGCGCAGTTCACGCTGGGCGACAAGATCGAGCGTATTCGCCGGCTCATCGAGTAGCAGCACGCGGCGATCTGCCTCTCCACCTGCAGCCAGCGCACGTGCGATCATCACACGCTTTTGCTGGCCGCTGCTCATCGCCTCCAGCGGACGGTCGTGCAGGTGCTCCACGCCGGCATCGCGCATCGACTGCTCCGCCCGTGCGCGCATATCCTCCGTTACCACCAGGTTCGGCCACAGGCGGGCGGACGAGAAAAAACCCGTCAGCACCACGTCGAACCCTTTCACGGAAAGCGCATCGCGGCAAGGCGGTTCCGACGTGACGACGCCCATCATCCGTCGCAGTTGCGTTACATCCCAGCGCGCGCGACCGAACAGCTCCACCCGCATCTCTGGCTCTGCCAGTGGATAGATCTCGCATGTCAGGGTCTTCAGCAGTGTGGATTTGCCGCAGCCGTTCGGCCCCAGAATGGCGACAGACTCACCCGGTTGCACCGCGAATGAGACGTCGTGTAGCACCGGCCTTGTTCCCCGGCAGACTGTTACGTGCTGCAAATCGATAAAAGACATAGATCGTCTCATCATACGAATGCCAGTTTCCTCAGGCGAACGCAGCTTCTGCATCTCACCTCAGCATGAAACGAGCAAACGTCATCGGCAGCGGCCCCAACGGCCTAAGCGCAGCGATCACCTTGGCCCGTGCCGGTGTGATGGTCACGGTCTACGAAGGCACAGCCCAGCCCGGCGGAAGCGTCCGCACCGAAGAAGCGACGCTGCCCGGCTTTCGCCACGACATCGGCTCGGCGGTGTACCCCATGGCTCTGGCTTCGCCGTTCTTCCGGTCACTGCCTCTGGAGGAGCACGGCCTGCGCTGGATTGAACCTGACGTCCCGCTGGCGCATCCGCTGCCGAACGGCGATGCCGTCGCCCTTCTGCATTCGCTGGACGAAACCGCCGACATGCTCGGCACAGACGGACCTGCCTACCGCAAGCTCATGCAGCCCATCGTTGCAAGCTGGCAGGACCTTGTCCACGACGTTCTCAGCCCGATCTTCCATCTGCCGCGGCATCCGTTCGCCCTTGCCGGCTTCGGCCTCACCGGCCTGCAACCCGCGACATCCGTTGCAAAACGTCTTTTTCAAACAGAACGCGCACGCACCTTGTTCGCCGGCATGGCCGCGCACGCGGTGGTCCCGCTCGACTTCGCCGCTACATCCGCCGTCGCGCTGGTATTAGGAGCGACGGCCCACACCGACGGCTGGCCTATTGCGGCCGGCGGTGCGCAATCCATTACCGACGCGCTTGTCAGCATTCTCCGCAGCCTTGGTGGTGAACTTCAAACCGGCTATTTGGTCGATCGCCTGCACGACCTACCTGCGGCTGACTGCACCCTGCTCGACGTTTCTCCGCGAGAACTGCTGCGTCTCGCCGGTGACGCCATCCCTCCCGACCGCATGCGTCCCTACCGCGACTTCCAGCACGGCCCCGGCATCTACAAGCTGGACTGGGCGCTCTCCCATCCCATTCCCTGGACGAATGAACTCTGCCGCCACGCAGGAACCGTCCACCTTGGCGGTTCGCTCGACGAAATCGCCGCTTCGGAAGCCGGCGCGTACTACGGCCGCACCAACGACCGGCCTTACGTCCTGCTTTCGCAGCCCAGCCTCTTCGACCCCACGCGCGCGCCCACCGGCCAACACACCGCCTGGGCCTACTGCCACGTGCCAAACGGCAGCACCATGGACGCAACTGTGACCATCGAAGCCCAGATCGAGCGCTGTGCCCCGGGCTTTCGCGACACCATCCTCGCCCGCAGCGGTCACAACGCGCCGGCCATGCAGCAATGGAACCGCAATCTGGTCGGCGGCGACGTCTCCGGCGGGGCCATGACGCTGACGCAGATGCTGCGAAGGCCCAAGCTGCCGCCCTACAGCACGTCCATTCCGGGCGTGTTTTTGTGCAGCGCATCCACTCCACCGGGTGGCGGCGTCCATGGCATGTGCGGCACGCTGGCCGCCGCATCCGCCGTGCGATACCTGGAGTTGCATCCCAAGTAGGTCTCCAGCCCACAGACCATCTACACTGAAAAGCAACGAGGGCGTTCTGGACTTCATGCGCATTCTTACCCGCTACATCCTGCGCGAAGTCCTGTCCCACGGCCTGCTCGGCGGCGTGGTCTTCACCTTCGTCCTGTTCATCCGTGACCTCGGCCGCATTCTGGAACTGGTCGTCCGTGGCTCGGCCTCCATCTCCGACGTCACCCGCATCATTCTCTATACACTGCCTTCCACGCTCATCCTTACCATTCCGATGGCAGTGCTCGTCGGCATCCTGCTGGGCCTGGCGCGGCTTTCGTTCGACAGCGAAGTCACGGCCATGCGCGCCTCCGGCTTCGGCGTTCTGCAGTTTGTGCGCGTGTGCAGCATCGCCACGGCGGGCGCACTTCTGCTCGGTCTGCTCAACTCGCTTTATGTCGCGCCGCACTCGGCCGCTGCCCTGCTTCGGCTTGAAAACGATTTAAAGACTTCGCAGGCAAGCTACGAAGTGCAGCCTCGCGTCTTTTATGAGGACTTCAAAAACTACGTGCTTTACGTGCAAGACGTGCATCCCGCACAGGGTGCCGCGCTGTGGGAGCATGTTTTTCTCGCCGATCTGACGCAGCCCGCCTCGCCCTACATCACAACGGCAGAGCTGGCCACCGTCGTCAGCGGTCCACACGGCCTGCTGCGTCTGCACCTGCGCGACGGCAGCCGCCATGAGACCTCGACCAAAGACCCCAACCAGTACGACGTCTCCACCTTTTCCGAAACCGACACGCCCATCCAGACCGGCGAGCAGGAAGACATTCGCCTGACCCGCAACGATACGCCGCTGCTCGCCATTCCGGCACGCACCCTGTGGCAGCAGCGTCACGGATCCCAAGGGCGGCAGTACCTCATCGAACTCAATAAACGCTTCAGCTATCCCGTCGCCTGCATCGTCCTCATGCTCGTCGGCGTACCGCTCGGGTTATCTTCGCGACGCGGCGGCAAGAGTAGCGGCTTTGTGCTCACCGTCGGCCTCGTCTTCCTGTATTACTTCTTCTCGTCCA
>CBAAAH010000194.1:0-5750 GCA_964658865.1 uncultured Granulicella sp. | reverse complement strand
AACCTGACGTTGAACGCCGGCCTGCGCTACGAGTATTTCGCGCCGTATACCGAGACGAACAATCAGCTCGTAAACCTGGACCACAGCACTGACTTCTCGGCGGTTTCGCCCGTCGTCGCCGGCGGCACCGGACCGTACTCCGGCAGGTTCCCGCGCTCGCTGGTCAACCCCGACCGGACGCTGTTTTCGCCACGCATCGGCTTGGCGTACCGGCCGAAGTTCGTCAAGAGTACGGTGCTGCGCGCCGGCTACGGCATCAGCTACAACACCACGCAGTTCGGCAGCTTTGCAAATTCACTCTCGTTCCAGACGCCGTTCGCGGTTACGCAGACGAACCTTGCAACGACCGATGCATCGGTCGACCCCGGTTGCGGCACCATCACGTCACCGGGCACGGTCAGCAAGGTACCGTTCACGCTGACCAGCGCATTCAATTGCAGCGCTGCCACCACGAGCAATAACTTCGCCGTGAACAAGGATTACCGCCTTGGGCGCGTGCAGGTTATCAACGCGGGCATTCAGCACACCTTCGGGCTGGGCGTGTTGTTGAACGTGGACTACAACGGATCGTACGGCGCGAACCTTGACCTGCTGCGCGCACCGGGGCGCACCAGCAGCACGCTGGTCTCCAATTCGCAGGCGTACACGTTTGAAGACTCCGTTGCCGAATCTCGCTTCAACGCGCTCGCGATCAACGTGCGCAAACGCATGTCGAAGGGAGTCGCCATGCAGGCGACGTACACCTACGGTCACTCCATCGACGACGCGAGTTCCGTCGGCGGCAGCGGCGGCAATACGGTGGTGCAGAACGATCAGCGCATCGACCTGGAGTTCGGCAACAGCAGCTTCGATGTGCGTCATCGGCTGAATGGCAATTTTGTGGCGGAGTTGCCGTTTGGGCCGAATCGCGCCCTGCTGCACGGCGGCGGCTGGCTGGCAAAGTCGCTGGACGGCTTCAGCGTGAGTGGCGATTACACCTTTGCCACCGGCACCTATGCCACGCCGCAGTACACCAGCACCGTGGCGCAGGTGGCGACGGGCGGGAACTATACGCTGCGGCCGGATCGCGTGTTTTCGCAGCCCATCGCCGGCGCGGGCAATCTACGCAATTACTTCAATGCGGCGGCGTTTACCTCTCCCGCCGCTTCGACGGGCTTCGGCACGGCATCGCGCAATTCCATTGAATTGCCGGGAACGGTGGTGGTCGATGCGTCGCTGTCGCGCACGGTCAGCTTTGGCGATACCAAGAACCTGGAAGTGCGGGTGACGGCGGCGAACGCGTTCAACACGGTGCAGTACAGCGGTGTAAATACGGTGTTGAATTCGTCGACATTCGGCCAGGTAACGGGTGTGGCAAGCCCGCGCAAACTGACGCTGAACGCAAGGTACAGGTTCTAGGCCGATGAAGACTTTGATGGGCATCGAACAGACGTGCGGGAACGGAAGCAACGCTTCGATGATGGTCGAAGTGTTGCGCCGTTGCGTTGCCGCGCTGGCGATCGGTAGCGTGTTTACCGCGCCTGTGCTGCACGGCCAGAATCGGCCCGCGCCATTTACGCTGCGGGTGCAATCGCAGATCGTGCTGACCAACGTGGTGGTGCGCGACAAGAAAACCGGACAGCCGATTCGCGGCTTGAAGGCGAGTGACTTTACCGTGATGGAGAACGGCAAGCCGCAGGCCATTACTTCCTTCGATTTTCAAACGGTGGACGAGGCCGCCCGGCTGAACGAGGCGACCGTCAGCGGCAAGGCACCGACCATCGCGCAGATGCTCGACCGTTCGCTGGGCGCAGCGCCAAGCCAGCTTCGCGACCATCGCCTGATCGTTCTGTTCTTCGACACGGCCAGCATGCAGCCGGAGGATATCGACCGCGCGGTGGACGGCGCGAAGGACTACATCGACAAGAGCATGGCGCCGGCAGACCTGGTGGCGGTCGCCAGCCTGGGCACGACGCTGTCGCTCGACCATGACTTTACGGCGGACAAGCAGGCGCTGCTGCGCACGGTCGCGAAATTCAACGGCAGCACCGATTCGCAGGGCCTTGCGGCAGGTGGAACGACAGGTTCCACGGACGCCACCGCCGACGACGCCGGCAGCTTTGCGGCGGACGACACCGAATACAGCAACCTGAATACCGATCGCGAACTGTACGCCATCCAGACCATTGCAAAGAGCCTGCAGCGCGTGGATCAGCGCAAGAGCATGCTGTATTTCAGCGGTGGCCTGTCGCGCAACGGCATTGAAAATCAGGCGAGCATTCGCAGCGCAACCAACGCCGCCGCACGCGCAAACATGGCGATCTACACGGTCGACACACGAGGCCTGCAGGCGCTTTCACCGTTGGGTGATGCTTCGTCGGGATCGGTACGCGGCACCGCTGCGTACAGTGGCGCGAGCATGCAGGCGAAGCTCGACGGCAACGCCGGATCGCAGGAGCTGCTGAGCACGCTGGCCAGCGATACGGGTGGCAAGGCGTTCCTCGATTCGAACGATTTTGCACCGGCGTTCCAGCAGATTCAGCACGACACCGAGGCATATTACATTCTCGGCTTTCGCTCCAGCGACCCGCGCAAAGACGGTGCGTTCCGTAAGTTGAGCATCAAGCTGAACCGGCAGGATGCGAAGCTGGAATACCGGCCCGGTTACTACGCACCCGCGGACTTCCAGCACCAGAAGACGGAGGATCGGGAGGCCGCGCTGACCGAGCAATTGCGCAGCGACACGCCCGCGGTGGATGTGACGGTGTACCTGGAAGCGTTTTACTTCCGGCTGTCCGCAAACGGCTACAACGTGCCCATGGCGCTGGTGGTGCCGGGATCGCAGATTCCGTTTACACGTACGAAAGATCAGGATAAGGCGACACTCGACATTGCCGCGCAGGTCAAGAACGCGCAGGGCATTGTGGTGGGCAACATTCGCGACACGGTGAAGCTCGCCGTGGATGGCGCGAACGGCGCGGCGCGGCGGAACATCCAGTACGGCACGGGATTCACGCTGGCGCCGGGACATTACCAGGTGAAGTTCGTCGTCCGCGAAAACGAGACGGGCAACATGGGTTCGTTTGAAACGACCATCAACGTGCCCGACCAGCGCAAGCAGGCCATCAAGCTGTCGAGCGTGGTAGTCAGCTCGCAGCAGACCGCCGTTGCAGTGCCCGCGCGTCGCAACGGGCCGCCATCGCCGCCCGATCCGTTGCAGCACGACGGCCGGCAATTTGTCCCGAACGTCGCACACGTCTTTCGCCAGGACGGACACCTGTACCTGTTGTACGAGGTGTATGACCCGGCGAAGTTGGGCAAGGAAGCCGCCGCCGCGCAGGCAACGCAGGCCGCGGCACAGCAGAGCGGTTTGAAGGCGCGGGCCGGCACAGGCGGGATTCACGTGCTCACGTCGATCGAGTTTCTGCAGAACGGCGCAAAGATACTGGAGACGCCGCTGGTGCAGGCCGACGTGCTGAACGAGCCGGAGCGCGGCGCGGTTGCCTTCACCTTTGACGTACCGCTGACGGGGCTGAAGCCGGGCGATTACATCTGCCAGGTGAACGTGATCGACGATGCGGCCGGCAGCTTTACCTTTCCTCGGCTGGCGTTGCGCGTGCTGCCGCCGATTGTGGTTCCGGTCCCACCCGCCGTTCCCGCAACAACTCCTGGTGGGGAGTAAAATTCCGGCAAGCTGGTCGTTCGCTCTACCGCTGCAGAGTTTTGCGACAGCGGATATAGGGGTCAGGAGCTGTTCCGATGAGGATGCCATCAAGCCTTCGCTTCGTGAGTGTTCTGCTGTGCTTGTTGCCGATGACTACTGTGCTGTCGCAGGCTGTCGAATCACCTGCCGCCGCACCGACGGGTTTACCGCAAGCCACTTCCCCTGCGCCAGGCGCGCCGCCGGCAGGCCAGCCCACGCGCAATCCGGATGGTACGTATACGGTTCGCACCACCTCGCGCATCGTTATTCTCGACGTCGTGGTGCTCGATACAAAAGGGAATGTTGTGCCGGACCTGCAGCGTGGAGATTTTCACGTGACGGACGACGGCCAGCCGGAAAAGATCACCAATTTCGAAGCCGCCGGCGCCCATACGCCCGACCCGGATGCGGTCATCAACAGCACCGCCGACCTGGACCGGCTGGCACCGCGCGCGCCGGTCAACATCATCCTGCTGGATGAGTTCAACACGCGGTTCGAGGACATGGCGTTTGCGCGCTACTCGCTGAAAAAGTATCTGGACAAGCAGCCCGGCAAGCTGTCGATGCCGACCATGCTGATCGCCGTGTCGCTGCAGAAATTTACCGTGCTGCAGGACTACACGCAGGACAAGTCACTGATCCTGCAATCGCTCGATCACCACTTTGTCGCGTACCCCTGGCAGGTCATGCAGGGCGGCTGGCTGAGCGAGCGGTACAGCCAGGCGTTTGCCACGCTGCTGCGCGTTGCCGCCGCGACGGAGGGCCACCAGGGCCATAAGAACATGATTTGGATCGGTCGCGGATTTCCGAATCTGAACCTGGCAAACGTGCCGGTCGATGGGCGCAACCGGATTGAAAACATCGTGCAGGAGACGGTGAACAAGCTGCGCGATGCACGTGTGACGCTGTACACGATCGACCCCGCCGGCGTGCAGGTGGACCCATACAACTATGGCGAGGACGCCGGCCTGTTCGATCCGTTTGGCGGGGAATACACGTTCAATCGCATGGCGCGCGCAACAGGTGGACGCACGTTTTACGGGCGCAACGATGTGGATGCGGAAATCGGCACCAGCCTGCGTGACGGTGCGGCATTCTATACGCTGGTTTATCGGCCGGAGAGCGGCGCCGTACTGGATCGCAACAAGTTCCGTAAGATCAATGTGACCTTCGACAATCCGGACTATAAGGCCGTCACGCGGCAGGGCTACTACCCGCAGCGCGGTCCTGGCCGTGTTGATCCGGCGAACCCGTCGCGACGGCTGTCGATGGAGCTTGCGTCGGCCAACAACAGCAACATGGTCTACGACGGCGTGCCGCTGACGCTGACGCAGGACACCGCCGACCCCGACAAATTTACCGTTCACGTGGAAAGCAAAGGGCTGGTGTGGACGCCCGCGACCGACACCGACCCGCGCCACGCCGACGTGATTCTGCTGGCGACGAGCTTTGACAGGAAAGGCAAGGAACTGCAGCACATTGCACGGGCCATCAGTATCAAAGCGCCGGCAACCGTCGCGCCCACCGGCCGGCTCGATCGCTCCATCGACTTCCGTATTACGGTGCCGCACGATCACAACGCGGTTCGCGCGCGCTTTACGGTGCGGGTGACGCAGACGGGCAAAATCGGCACCGCCGACGGCACACTGGGCCAGGTGGCACAACAGGCGGTTGTTCCCGGCTCAACTCCTGCGAGCCCACAACCCTAACGCTTTTTCCCCTTCTTGTTTCTCGCGGCCGCACTTCTGGCTTTGTTGGACGGCTTTCGCGTTGCACCTGCGCGAAACTTTGCGAATGGATCGTGCGCCGGTGCGGCGCTTTGATTGGAACCGGCTGCAGGTGGTTTGCGGCTGCCCGGTTTGCCCGCAGTTTCGACCGGTTTCGCCTTGGAGGTCTCGGCACCGCGTTCGCCACGGCCCGTCGCGGGATGTTTGCCCGCACGCGGAACCCAGGCGCGCGTACCGGTCGGTGTGTCGGGCTTCTCCGCCGCGGGTTTGCTGCGGCGAGGCTTGGATGGGAGTGCATTTTCCATCACCGCAAACTGCAGGCGGCGATTCTCGCGGTCGAT
>CBAAAH010000193.1:0-5781 GCA_964658865.1 uncultured Granulicella sp. | reverse complement strand
CGATCCCGGTGCCGAACTGGCGTATGCGCTGCATCAGCCCGCGCCGCTCAACCCGCGCGCGCTACCGGCGGCGCAATCGCAGGACCTGGCGTCGCTGCTTGCACCGGAAGCGTCGAAAACCCCGGTCACCCCACCCTATCTACCGAGTTTTGCCAACGCTTACGGCAATGCGCCCGTTGCATTGGAGAATGGCACCGTCGTTCCCGGCTATATGGCGAATCCGGCCAGCGGCATGCGTAACGGCGGCGGCCGTCTTGGCGACTATCGTCCGGCCCAGACGACGGTGCCGTTCGATCCGAATGGCGATGGTGCGCCACCGGGCAGCAGTCAGTCTCCCGCGGCAAACGATCGTCCGGGTGGTCTGTCGGACAATCGGGTTCCTACCGATGCGACTCCGGTCGACGGCGTAACGGAGCTGCCTTACCTTGCTTATCAGCAGGAACAGGTGCGCCGCGCAAACGAGCAGGCCGCCCGCACGCAACCGGCAGGCGGACCGACGGAGGAGACCACCCGCTTCAACGAGCGGCGTGAAGGTGCCCAAACCGGTGAGTTTAACGGCGAGGTCTACGGTCCATACGTGCCGTACCAGGCTCCGTCGACGCAGGGCCGGCCGGCCGTCACGTACAACGCAAGCCCGGTGGATCTGCCGGAATCCACCATCATCACGGATTTCCCTACCTCCGCGGGAAAGGCGGTGCCGCTGCACAACACGCACTCCACCGGCGTTTCTCATCCGCAGAATGAAGCGGCAGAGGCGGCCGGCACACGGCGTCATCAGTCCGATCCGCTGTCTGCTTCGACGGCGGACGCAACGGATCTCTCCGGTGGCCAAACCGTACAGTACAGCACGGGCCAGCAGTACAGCCAAGGCATGCTGCCGCCACCGGGCCAGACGACGCGTCCCATTCCCACCCCTCCGACGAACACAGTCGGCAGCGCCAACGACACGGGGGCGCAGCAGTATCCCCGACCCGCGTCCCGGCGTACCGGCAGGGGCCGTGTTACAGCTCGGCGTGTGGAGGGGTTCGGCGTCGGCAATCCTCCGATTTTTTACCCGGGTGTGCCGGCTGCGCTCAACTCCGAACCCTACCCCGACCTGCCTCCGTACAACAATGCGCCGGGACAACCGCCCACCGATGGCGACCTGGTGGCGCGCAACGTTCCTCCGCTGCGTGGATCGTATGTCCACGAGGACACAGGTTCGGGCGCTGCAGGCGGCCCGCCCCTGACTGAGCGGCAACAGACGGAACTGGATTTGGCCCGACTGGATGCAAGTTACAGCGGTTGGGTTGGCGGCAGCGGATTCGTTCGGGTGCGCAGCGGGCAACCGGGCATCGATCAACTGTACGCGTTTGAAATTCCGGTCGAGGCTACGTTTGTTGCCAACCGTACCATGCGGTTCAGCGTGGTGCCACGCGCCGTCTTCCTCAACAGTGGAACGATCGATAACACGCGTTACACGGCTGGGAATGCTCCCTATCTGGGAACTCTGCCGGCCAACGCCATCAATACGCCATCGCCGCAGTTTGCCTCCGGGGTGGGTGGGGAACTGCAGATGGTGACGCAGAACTTCGGTCTCGCCGTCGGCTATACGCCCTATGAGTTCCTGGTCAACAACGTCACGGCACGCGGTCGCTACCGCATCGCCGGCGGCCCATTCACGGTTTTTGGCGAGCGCGACTCCGTACGGGAAACGCAGCTCTCCTATGCCGGTCTGCGCGACCCCGGTAGTGCCTCGCTCCTAACGAATGGCAATATCTGGGGCGGGGTCATGGCAACCGGCGGTGGTCTGCGCTTCGACCACGGCAACGAGCGCGCGGGCTTTTACCTGAGTGGTAACGGCGCAGCCCTGACCGGCCATCACACACTCGAAAATCGCCGCTACGAAGGGACTGCCGGTGCGTACTTTCGCGTGCACCAGTTTCCGGGATATGGCACGCTCAACGTCGGTGCGCAGTTGTTCGCCATGCACTTCGATCACAATGAGCGCGCGCTCAGCTACGGCAGTGGAGGCTACTTCAGCCCGGAAATTTATTTCCTTGGCGGCATTCCAGTCACCTTCAATGGCTATTACAAAACGAACTGGCACTATGTCATCCAGGGCAGCCTCGGCGTGCAGACGTTCCAGGAAGACAGCGCCAATCTCTTTCCTCTGGACCCGGCACAGCAAACCGCTGCCCAGGCAAACTGCACGCTGGTACAGCTTTCCAATCGCAACTGCGGCTATGCGTTTCTGCCGGTCAACACCAGTACCGGCGTGAACTTTGGCGTGGAAGCGGAGGGTGCGTACCGCATCACGGACCACTTCTACGTGGGCGCCCAGTTGCTGGCCAACAACACCAACAGCTACACCATGGTGCAGCCCGGGGCCTTCCTGCGATACACCTTCAAACCACAGTTTCCTACGGAAGACTACCCGACCGGATTGTTCCCCATGACAGGCCTCCGGCCGTTGCGGGTGCCATAACGCTTTCGTCCCGGCGCGAATCCAGCCGGTTCTGCTTTCAGCGGAGCCGGCAGATTTTAGCCACGGAATTGCGGTAGTCACAGGGCATGGTCGTTACGGCGTCGGCGGGCAGCACCAGCCAACCCACCCCCAGCGGCAGCAGACGCGTCCGGCGTTCGGCATCGGTTTCTACATTCAACGCAATCTGCGCGTCGCTGCCCATCTTCCATGCTGCAGTCAACGAGGGCACGACTGCGGCGATACCCGCATCCTTAGCCCGGTCGGGCAGCACACTGCGCAAAGCGATGGCGCGAAATCCCTGCGCATCCTCTCCCGCAACCGTGGTGTAGTCCGCGTCCAAGGCGAACAGGGCATCGGTCGGCGTGTGTTCCCGCGCCCAGAGGAACGCCTGAACCCACCCATTGCACGAAGCCTGCCCTGGAAATTCAACTCTGCCGGATGCCGCGTAGAGATTGCGTTGCGTAAAAACCATCGTTATCGTTACGACCAATAGGATGCCACCAAGCAGGAGCGCACGACCGGCTGTCGTCGCACGGTCTGCGATCGTTCCTCCCAGAAGCAGCAGAAACATCGCGTAGAACAGGTGCAACGTGCGCATCGGTTGTGTCCGGGCAATGGTCAGAACCGATCCGCCTGCATGCACGAAGAGCAGCGCCAGCAGCATCCCGGTAGACGCCGACAACACCAAGGCCAAGGCGGCCTGCGATGCTGCAGGTGTCCATCCCCGGCGCAGACCTGGCCGGCGCAACGCGCCAACCAGCAGCACCAGCGGAACAATGGCGCCTGCAACCTCAAACCATCGCCACTGCGATAAAAACCAGTACCCACGAGTGCGCGCGACTTCCAGTGCGGCGGCACCTGCCGGCGGCGAAAAGAGCCAGGCCACCCCCGTCAAAGCCAGCAGGCCGCACAGCAGAAACATGGGCCCTCGTAGCGCAAACCGAGTCTGTTTGCCGGATGTGTGACGTCGCATGATCCAGAGCAGGCATAGCGGCAGGCCGCCCCACAACGCCATAAGCGGATGGAGGGCAAGCGCCGCAACCCAAAGCAGGGTGCCGCGACCCCAGCGATGCGCCAGGCATGCTGCCAGCGCCAGCAGCAGCAGCGGCGTGGTCAGGGAGCGCGCCGTCACATACGGATCGATCAGGTACAGCGACGTTCCGGCGATCGGTAGCCCGGCAGCAGCGGCAACCAGCACCGTCACCCAACCCACCGCTGCACGTGACCGGAAGCAGCACCGCGCCAACAGCAACACTGCGGCCACAGTCGCCGTCACGCTGATCGCCTGCACCAGCAGCAAGCCGTTCGCGAGCGTCAGGTGAAACCCGCGCAGTGTTGCAGCAACCAGCGGCACGAACAGTGAAAACCGTGTGTGGCCGGTGACCCATGCGTGATCGTGAACAAACAGCTCCGGGTTCATCCGTGCGGCTACGGCCGCGGTGTAGATACCGCCATCTTCAGCATACGGGTGATAACCCAGGACCGCAAAGGCCAGCACTGCCGCTGTCAGAAGCAGACCCAGGTGCGCAATCGCTGTGTGTGTGGAGCGCGGCTCGGCATGCGATTTCGTGTCTGGCCGAAGCGGCATCACTTCTATCGCCGATACATCTGTAGTCTTCGCGTTTTGAAGCATCATGCTGCTCCAGTATCGATCCGGCAGGCTCCAGGCGAACCGACTCGCTCCAAAAGACTTCCTCCGGCATGTCGCGGGCCGGGCGACTTCGTATAATCGTGAAAATGCTTCCCAAAACTCTTTTGCAGTGCCACATTGCCATGCCGACGAAAGAGCTGGCTTCTTGAGTGAGTCGACGCATGCCGCGATGACTGCTTCGGCAGATGCACAGCCACCGCAGCCCGGCAACGTAGAGCCACCGCCCGAAGCGAACAAGCGATCCTGGTGGAAGGTGCTGCCCGGCATCGCCGTGTCTGCATTTTTTCTTTGGCGCACGCTGCGCAGCATTCACTACAGCGACCTGCGCGCCCTGCACTTTGCGCACCTGCAGTGGGTTGGCGTGATGCTGCTATTTCTGTTGGCGAGCTATGGCCTGCGCATTTACCGCTGGTGGTTTATGCTGCGGCGCAGCGGAGCGCCCAGCTTTGCCGTGTGCGGCCGCGTGCTGCTGACCAGCTTCGCCGCGAATAACGTTTTGCCGTTTCGCATCGGCGATTTCCTGCGCATCTTCTCTTACGCCGGCGATCTGGGTGCGCCCTCGTCCACAATTCTAAGCACCGTCATTCTTGAGCGGCTGCTCGATATTTTCACGCTGCTTGCCTTTCTGGTGGCGATGCTGGTGGGCGCGGCAAAATCGCTGCCGCCGTTTGTAATGAAGGGTCATGCATTCAACCTGTTGCATGTCGCCGAGCCGATACTTGCAGCGTGCGCCGTCGGCCTTATACTGCTCTTGTTTGGCGCGGGTCTGCTCCAGCGCATCGTGCAGGCCATCGTCTCGCGCTTCAAGGCTGGCCCGCGAACAGAAAAATTGGAACAGTGGGCCTTGTTACTGTTTGACGCCGTGCTGAAGCTGAGCTTCGCCGGACGCGTGATGCTGCTGGGGTCCAGCGTTGTCATTTGGCTGTGCGAGGGCATGATTTTTGTCTCGGCGCAGCGCCTGCTCGATCTTGCGGTTGGCCCACGCGGACCGTGGCTGGCTGTCTCGCTCAGCAATCTTTCGTTCCTGCTGCCCAGTTCGCCGGGAGCGATCGGGACGTATGAGTTTGCCTCGCAGTTTTCCATGGTGAGCCAGGGCGCGCAGCCCACCGTGTCCGCGCTGTATGGCCTGCTGGTTCACCTCATCGTGTTCTTTACCGTAACTGCCGTGGGTGGCCTCGCGTTTTTCCTGCATCGTCTGCAGCGCAAGCAACCCATTTTGCCGCTTACCGAAGAGCTTGCCGAGTTACCTGCGGAGCTGCCGACAAACTGACTTTTCGCAACGACGATTGTGCGAACGTGCGGTTGATTACGCCGAATAGCGCAACAACTTTGTGCCCCTTGCAAAGCGGTACCCATTCGATTGCGAATGAGTGCCGCGCAAGCGAAAGGAAACTATGTACCGCACGCTGCAGCAGCAACTGATCGACCACACGCGCACCATCGTTCAGCAGCACTACGACATCACGCTCGACCGCGTGGCCATCGAGCAGCCGCCTTCGGTCACACTGGGCGACTACGCGCTGCCACTCGCGTTCGAGTTGGCGAAGCGTCTGCGGAAGGCGCCGCGCGTGCTGGCCGTTGAGCTTGCGCCGCTGCTTGCAACCCTGCCCGGCATCGCCACGGTAGAGGTTGCGGGCGCGGGTTACTTGAATGTCCGCGTGGA
>CBAAAH010000192.1:0-5851 GCA_964658865.1 uncultured Granulicella sp. | reverse complement strand
CATGATGGAGCCTTTGCCGAACTGCTTTTCAATGCCGGCCAGGGCAAGTTCTACGGCTTTGGAACGGTCATCTGCCACGTGCAATCCCTCTCCCAGAAGGTATGCCTGAGCATATCACCGGGGTGTCCCTTTGGCAAAGAAAAAGCGAAGAGAGGCTAGCTTTGCGCTGGGTGAAACACGCTGCCGTCGTTGCCGGTGAGCGCCGCCGCCAGGATGCGTGCGGTGGGAACGCAAAGGAGCAGCAGAAACGGCACGAAGATGCGCACCTCTGCCGTGGAACCGACGAGGTACCAGATGGGCAGGTAAATGGCGGCCGCTGCGATGGCCAGCACGTCCGTACCCTGCCACAGCTGCCGCCGCAGCACGCCCATGGCAAGTGCGATCGCGGATGGCGCGATGGCGATGAAAAAGACGTTCAGGTTGTGCGCGGAAAAGTTATAGGGCAACTGCACCAATGGTGTTCCCGGCGGGTAGACTGCATGCGGAAACGCGACCAGTTGCAGGTACGCCTGGGTCCCCGCGGCGACGCAGGAAACAGCGGTACCGGTGAGCAGAACACCGCGCCGGGTGCCGAAATCCGCATAGACGTTCCCGAGCAGGCCCGTCAGCAGAAGGCCGGCACCAAACGCCATGGCGACGTCGGATCGCGTGAGCGCCTGGAAGAGGGTGAGCAGAAGCAACGGAGCAAGCCAGATCGCTCCGCGACGAAGCCGCAGCAGGCAACAGGTGGCAAGTGCCAGGAAACACATGCTGGGCATCGTCTCCGGCCGAGCCCACGCCACTACCCAGTTCAGCGGCAGGGCGATGGCGGCAAGATAGGCCAGAACGACCGATGCCCGAAACTTCCACGCGTCGACGGCGGTACTCATGCGGTCGACCAGCACCGTGTACAGCGCGAATAGACCGATGAAGCCGAATACCACATCGAGGATGGTAAGGATCACGGACCAGTGAAACGGAAGAACGCGCTCCACGACGCTGACGACGAGTGGAACGCCGATGCGGTACACGTTCGGCGCGTAGCCCATGGGTGCGGGCTTCAGCGTGACAGGATGGAAGACGCGCGGCCGCGGGTCCATGGCGTACCAATGGTCATGAACGGAGTGGCTGAGCGTCAGCAGCGAAAAGAAGAGCACCAGGCAGACGAGCCACCGTTCAGTCTTGAGCGAGAAGCCACGGTCCGGTGTGGTGGTCGGCAAAACATCGCTCATCGTCGTCTTTCCCATGCGTTGTCAGCGTTGCAGCAGGTCGACCGGCAAGGATGGGTCGGCGATGCGGAAGTGGGCGGCGAGCGCGGGGTGTTGACGCTCGACGGCTTGGTACATCTGCCACGCGACGTTGCGGTAGCTCCAGTGACCGGCCGGCGTGCTGCGCAGTTCGCCGATGTACACGGCCTGGGCAAAGTCCATGCTGAACAGCGAACGGCACCGCGTGGCGAGCGGCAGCAGGTAATCCGCTGCGTGGCCGCCGGTGTCGATCCCGGGCGGTTGTTGCTTGGTTGGCGCAAGTGGGTCTCCCCACTGCATCTGCAGATCGCCGCTGTCGCGAAACTCCGGCACGGGAACGGCAGCGGTGGAGTAGGCGTCCAGCTTTGTTCTTCCCGCCGGGGTGCCGCAAAGTTTGCCGTGTGCCTGTTGTGCCGCGTCGATGGCATTTTGAAAAACGGCGTGCACGCGTGACCCGCTGAGGTGCGGCTGGCCGGGGAAGTCCGGCGTGTCGAAGCCGTGCAGCGTGGTGTAGGGCTGCAGCAGTTGCACGCAGCGGCGGTGGCGGTGCATGTCGCGAAACCCGCCGATGTCCATCAGGATGTCGAAACGCAGGCCGCCGGCGGCGGCAAATGCACGGGGCAGCTCGTCGTGCCTGCCGCGGTGTGCCGTGCCCAGCGCGACCAGTTCCACAATGCGCGCCTCGGGCAGTGCCGCGACAGCCGCGCGAAGCTGGGCGAAGCGATAGTGCGTGTGCGGGTACAGCAGGGAAGTGGCAAGATCGATCTCCAGCGTCAGCCGCTCACCCGCGGGAACTTCGATGAGTTCGACGTTCGGCGAACTGGGGGGCATGGGCACGATTGCGGCACCGCGCATCAACTCGCGCGCGGCCTGGGCCAGAGCGATGCGGCTCTGCGCGGCGAACTCGCTGGGCGCGGTGTATTTCACCAGCGTCGGCGAGACGTGGACCTCGCGCAGCAGGTGGTCGTGCAGCGTGGTGGCGAGCGCCGGGTCTTCCACCTGCGCGATGAGGGTTTCGTGACCGGTTTGCGCCGGGTTCCATGCGGGACCTTTGGCGGCGTCACGCAGCTTCTCGCCCAGATCGCGCACCTCGGCATAGTCGCTGCCCAGCAGGCGAGAGATCTGGCCTTCCAGCGTGCGTGCGTTGCTGATCTGGCCGAGCGAGGTGTTGGTTGCCAGCGGCAGCAGGTAGCGTGCCATGTCGAACGCGCGGGCACGCAGCGTGCGCGTGTACGCGGCCTCGTCCATGCCGGCCGGACACGGGGTGTGGTCCTTCAACTCGTCCAGCATTCCTGCGGCGACGGTTTGATAGCTGTCGAAGAGTTGCCGCGCGGTGTCGCGGAAGAGCCGGGTGTCGTCCGCGCTTGCAAACGCCGGCGTGTAAAAGCCGGACTTGCGGAAATCCTGGTAGCGCGTGCTGCGTTCCTGCCCGTCCCAGCGCGGCTCGTCGACCAGTGTGATGGCCGCGAGCAGGCTCAGCCGTTCGACCGCGAACGCAACGTGCGCCAGGTCGGCGATGGAGCGGTGGCCGTACTGGAAATAAAACGTGTTCAGGAACTGCTCGGCGCGCTGTGTGCTGATTTCGCGCAGCGATTCGCGCAGGGTCAGAGAGCTGCGGCTGTACTTCGCCATGGCATAGGCCAGCACCTCCGGGTCGGCACCGTGGATGGCGTAGACCTCGGTTACGTCGGGATCGGCGGGCAACTCAGGCATGAAAGCAGGATACCGCGACCGGATATCGGCGGCGACGGGAAAGCGCGCGGGCCGCGGCGGCATCCTATCCCGTGTGATCGATGTTCCTGACCCTTCGCTGCGCGACATCCGTCATCGGACGTGGCCCATGCCCGCGAGGCCATGGCGGCTGCGCCAGCGATGGACGAAGCTGTTGTTTGCGCACTGGCCGGTTCCCGCGGGCATCGTGCAGCAGCGCCTGCCGGCAGGGTTACGGGTGGACACGCACGACGGCTGGGCCTGGCTCGGTGTCGTGCCGTTTTCAATGGATCAGGTGCGCTTCCGGACCGTGGGCGAGCATAGCCTCGGCGTGCCCACGGCTATGGCCTTTCCCGAGTTGAACCTGCGCACGTATGTTGTTGCCCCAGACGGCCGCGAGGGCGTGTACTTTTTCTCGCTCGACGCGGCGTCGCTGCTGGCCGTGGTGGGGGCGCGCGTGGCATTTGGGCTGCCGTACTTCTGGTCGCGCATGCGGATGCAGGCGGAAGGCGATGCAATCCGTTACACCTCGAAGCGAGTGCTGGGGGCGCCTGTAGCTTTTGCCGCGCGGTACCGATCGCTTGGCACGCCCAGCGCCGGCGATGCCTTGCGCGAGTTTTTGACGGCGCGTTACGCATTTTTCACTCGCCGCTTCGGCGCGGTGCAGGCCGGGGAGATTCACCACGCCCCGTGGTCGCTGGAGAACGCGGAGGCCGAGTTCGAGCAGAACGACCTGCCTGCGAGTTTTGGGTTCTCGCTGCCGGATCGTCCTCCGGTGTTGCACTACGCGCGCGAGGTGCATATGCAGGCATGGACGGTGCGCCGTGCGGATCGAAGCCTGCAATAGCGCGCACTCTGCCGTAGACTCTTCCTGTCGGCGCGATCCGCTTGCGTCCCGATGACCTTCGCTGGAGAGTTCCGATGCGCCGTTCGCTTCCCCTTGCCCTCGCGTTGTCTGTTGCAGTTGCCCTGCCGCTCACCCCCTTCGTTCACGCGCAACTGCAGCCGTTGCCGGCGGGTGCGCAGGTAGAGGCGAATTCCATCGATCCCGAACACCTGCGCGCCCACGTGAAAACGCTGAGCAGCGATGCGTTCGAAGGCCGCGGCCCCGGCCAGCCCGGCGGCGAGAAGGCGACGCAGTACATCGCCGACGCCTTTCGCTCCTATGGCCTGCAGCCCGCCGGAGACCATGGAACCTATCTGCAGCAGGTGCCGCTGGTCGGCGTCACTCCGGTCGCTGCGGAGACGCATTTTCGCTTTGTGCCGGGAGCCGGATCGAAGACGACCGCGCCGCTCGACCTGACCTTCGGCAGCGACTTCGTGGTGAACAACCAGACGCACACGCCGTCCGCGAAGATCGACGCACCTATCGTCTTTGTGGGCCATGGCATCGTCGCGCCGGAGTTTCAGTGGGACGATTATGCTGGCGTCGACGTCAAGGGCAAGGTTGTCCTCATCGTCGTCAACGAGCCACCGTCGACGGACGTGAACTTCTTCAAGGGCGAGGCCATGACCTATTACGGCCGCTGGACCTACAAATTTGAGGAAGCAGGCCGACACGGCGCGGTGGGCGCCCTTATCATCCACCGCACCGATCTGGCGAGCTACGGCTGGCAGGTGGTGCAGAACTCGTGGTCGGGCGAACACAGCTACCTGCGCGACGACCCCAACGCGCGCCTGACCGCCGCAAGCTGGATCCAGCAGGCACAGGCGGACAAGCTGCTCGCGTCCGTCGGCATGACGGCCGACCAGGCGATCGACGCCAGCAACCGGCGCGGCTTCAAGGCCATGGCGCTTTCGGTCCGGCTGCAGGCGCAGATCGTCAGCAAGGTGCGCAGCTATGATTCGGCCAATGTCGTCGCCAGGCTGCCCGGCGCGCAGCCCGGCGGAGCGGTGATGTACACCGGCCACTGGGACCACTTCGGCATCGACCGCGCACGCAAGGGCGATCCCGTTTTCCACGGCGCAAACGATAACGCGACCGGTTCGGCCATCGTGCTGGAGCTTGCGCGTGCCTTTGCGGAAAAGAAAGCCGTGCCGCCGCACGACGTGATCTTTGCCTGTGTTACGGCAGAGGAGCAGGGGTTGCTGGGATCGCAGTACCTCGGCATGCACACGCCAGTGCCGGCGAAGGACATCTCACTCGACCTGAACTACGACGCGCTACTGCCGGTGGGCGATGTACGCAGCGGCACCGTGCACGGGGCGGAGCGGACGACCGCATATCCCCTGGTCGAGGCGCTGGCCAAGCAGGACGGCCTGACGCTGCAGGGCGACGCGTTCCCCATGGCCGGCCACTTTTACCGGTCCGACCACTTTTCGCTCGCGCGCGTCGGCATCCCGGCCTTCTCCATCGGCGAAGGCACGCTGTACCGCGACCATGACGACGCCTGGGGCAAGCAGCAGGAAGACAAGTACACCGCCGAACGCTATCACCAGCCCGCCGACATCTATGAAGACTCCATGAATTTTCGCGGCGGTGCCCGTATGGCCCGCTTCGGCTTCGAGCTCGGCTGGCGCGTGATGCAGCAACCGCATCCGGTGGAGTGGCTGGCGGGCGATGAGTTCGAGCGCGCACGGAAGAAGAGCGAAAAGTAGTTGGTAGTTGAGAGTAAATAGTTGGGAGTCGCTCGATTGATTTTGGTTACAAGAGCAAGTTGAACGGGAAGCGTGGAAGGTTGACGTGTAATGAGTCGAGCAAAGTCATTTCGCGATCTGGCAGTATGGCATCGTTCGATCGAGATCACAGCGGAGATCTACAAGATTACCGCTGCATTTCCACCGCAGGAGCGATACGGCCTGACCTCGCAGATGTGTCGGGCGGCCATTTCCATTGCAAGCAATATCGCTGAAGGGCATGCGCGCTCTACGAAACGAGACTTTCGCCATTTCATTCTCATTGCAAAAGGTTCCTC
>CBAAAH010000191.1:0-5857 GCA_964658865.1 uncultured Granulicella sp. | reverse complement strand
CTCGCCGTTCTCCGGGGTGCTGTTCTGCGGGATCATGCTGACGCCGGATGGACCAAAGGTGCTGGAGTTCAACACACGCTGGGGAGACCCGGAAACCGAGGCCATCGTGCTGCGGCTTGAAACGGACATGCTCGACCTGGTAGAGGCGTCGATCGACGGCACCGCCGCCGCGCTGCAGGTGCGCCTGAAGCCGGGTGCCGCGGCGTGCGTCATCGCCGCCAGCGAGGGATATCCCGCGTCGCCGCGCAAGGGCGATGTGATCGGTGGCCTGGACGTCACGGCACCGGCACAGACGGTGGTCTTTCACGCCGGCACCGCTCAGCGCGGGGGCGACGTCGTAACTGCGGGCGGCCGCGTGCTTGCGGTCAGTACGGCCGCTTCTACGTTGCAGGACGCGCTGCGGCAGTGTTACGCGGCGCTCGGCAGCATTCACTTCCACGGCATGCAGTTCCGCCGGGACATCGGCGCGCGGGGCCTGCGGTAAACTCCGCAGCAGAGGGCGACCCATGGCGCTGCTGCACATCGTACTGTGGTTGATTCACGCGGTCGTTGCGGCACTGGCATCGGCACTGGTGGATGTGTTTACGCACCTTGCCGGCGCGCTGATCGTGCTGGTGTTGCTGGCCGCGATTGGTGCGGGTGTGGCGGCGGCGTTTGGGGTCGGCGGCATCGGGCTATTTCGTCGAAGACAACGTCGACGGCAGGAGTAAGTCGCATCGAAACAAATGCGCTACGCACAAAGGCTCGTGACGACCACGGGCTTTGATGCAAGTCGGCCACTTAGGGAAGTGCCTTTATGTTGTTGCCGCGATCGTCGTCCGGCAGTTTGTGATCCGGATCGACCACCACACCGCGCACCGGCATTTTGCCTTCGCCGTGCCACAGGTACGTGCCCCTGGTCAGCCATGCTTCCACCGGCACCGTGAAGCGCGTTTTGGTGCCATCGGCAAACGTAACCTCGACTGGCGTCGGCAATACGAGTTGGCCGCGGTTGCTCAGCGTACAGGTGGTGCCGCTGATCTCGTCGACCGCCATGTCGTATCGCCAGTTGTTCAGGTACCAACCGCGCCAGAACCAGCCCAGGTCTTCGCCGCTTTCGTTTTCCATCGCGCGAAAGAAGTCCGACGGCGAGGGATGCTTGTAGGCCCAGTCGCGAATGTACTTGCGGAACGCGTGGTCGAAGCGTTCCGGTCCAAGAATTTGTTCGCGCAGCAGTACCATGCCGTACGCACCCTTGAAATAACTCATGGGGTGCCCAATGGGCCCGGTGTAATCATCCGCCGGCACCATCAGCGTCGGTGTGTCCGGGTTATCCAGCACCTTCAGAATCATGTCCGCGGGTTCGCCCCCGGCGGAGTATTCGCTGTCGCGCTTCGGGCCGTACTTGCCGTTGGCGTATAAGTCGGACTCTTCGATGTCGATAAAGGTGTTGAAGCCTTCATCCATAAAGGCATGGCGGCGTTCGTTGGAACCCACGATCATGGGGAACCAGTCGTGGCCGATTTCGTGCGCCGTCACCCAGAACAGGAAGCTGCCTTTGTCCTCGATGCCGTCGAAGACGACGCCGGGATACTCCATGCCTGTGGAGAAGCCCGCGACGGAGATCGCTGCCGGCCACTCGTACGGATACCAGTGTTTGCTGAAGTTTTCGATCGTATTCTTCACATATTCGGTCGACTTATCCCATGCGTCGGGGCCCATGCTCTCCGGCGGATACACGCTTTCCGCGAGAGCTGTCTTGCCTTCGGGAAGATTCATGCGCGCGGCATCCCACACGAATGTCGGCGATGCGGACCAGACGACATCGCGGGTATGGTCCATGTGAAAGTGCCACGTCAACATACCGTCCTGCTTCGGTCGGGATACTGGGTCACTTACTTCGCTCGGCTTACGAATATAGACTGTGGCGTCGCTTTTCGCGGCTTCGGCAAGACGATCGATTTCAGTCTTCGTCAGCACGTCTTTCGGGTTGACCAGCGCGCCGGAACCCGCGACGATCATGTTCCACGGTACCGTCACGAAGTAATCGAAGTTGCCGTATTCCAGGTAGAACTCACTGCCCAGGTAGGGCAGCGTATCCCATCCACGTAAATCGTCGTACACGCACATGCGCGGGTACCACTGTGCAATGTCGTAAATCTCGCCCTGCTTACTCATCCCCCACGACGTGCGGCCACCCCACACGCCGGGAATCGTGTAGTGATACCGGAGGTGAACTTTAAGCGTGCTCTTCGGCCACAGCGGATCGGTAAGCCGAATCTGCATGCGTGTGTCGTTCACCAGCGTTTCGGGCCTGGTCTCCTGCTTTCCCCTCTCTACCGTCACGCTGTCGAAGACGAAGCCTTCGGTGTTGTAGGCAAACGTGTCATCTTCGGTGACGGGCTTGCGCCGCCGCTGCGCACCGCCGCTGGCCAGGCGCGCGCGTGAGTCCTTGCGATACATGTTCTGGTCTAACTGCACCCACAGGCTGGCAAGCGTGTCGGGGCTGTTATTGGTGTAGGTGATGGTCTCAGCCGTTGTAAGTGTTTTGGTCCCGGTATCCAGTGTCGTGTGGATCTCGTAGTCGGCCTGATTCTGCCAATAACCCGGCCCCGGCGCGCCGTTGCTGGAGCGGTACACGTTCACCGGGTCGGGCAGCGCAAGCGGCGCAAACGTGAGGCGCGGGTCATATGTGCCGGGTGCTTTCAATACGGGCGGAGCGGATTGCGCGGCGAGCATCCCTGGAAGCAGCGCGGTAAAGGTCAGCAGTGCCATCTGTACAACAAACGGCAATGCCGCTTCACGCGAAACGATTCGCATCGACAAACTCCTTGAAGAAAACAGGCTGGACGGGGAAGACCTGCGCTGAGTATAGAGCGAGACGATACCTAGCGGTGGTGCTCGATCAGCAGGTTCGCCACGTAAATAATGGCGCAGCCCAGCGCCACGCAGGGCACCAGCAGCTTGCGCGGAACGCTGCCGCGGCGCAGCTCGGGCAAAAAGTCTCCCGTCGCCATCTGGAAAAAAAAGCCTGCCGCGAGCGCCAGCAGCCACACGGAGCTGCGCGCGGAAAGCACCCAGAACGCCGTCAGCAACCCACCCAGAAACGGTGCCAGCGCATCGGCCACCAGAAACAGGTAGTCCGTCGTGGTGGGTTTTTTGCCATCCGTTGAAAGGATCACCGTGTTCATGCCGTCGCCCAGGTCATGCGCCGCGATGCCCACGGCAACGGCGTAGCCCGCGCCATGCGATGCCGCGTAGGCGACCCCGATCGCCATGCCATCGCGAAAGCTGTGAAAGATGAGCATGGTTGCGCCGGTGCGGCGAGCGATGCGTCGGCCTACGTTCGGATCGCTGCCGCGGCGTTGCTGCAGGTGCTCCCCCAGCGCGTCCAGCGCACCCTCGATACCATGAAACAGCAGGAACGACAGCAGCGTCAGGCCCAGCACATGGGCGCTGCTCAGGCCGCTTGCCGCGCCCAGCTCCAGCGCTTCCGGCAGCAGGTCGAGAAACGCCGCGCCCAGCAGCAGACCCGCGCCCACCGCGATGAGCAGCGAGAGCGACCGCCGCAGCCGTAGCGCCAGCACGCCACCCAGCAGGGTAGACAGAACGGGCACGGCAAAGAGCAGGATCGGCACGACTCCTTATGCTAACGCATTCGCGATAAACTTTAAGCGCGACGGGGCTGTGGCGTCGTAAACTGCAGGGGGGAGCGACGGATGCCGGCAGAAGTACGAAACACGCGACAGAAAGTGGCGATCCGTACCGCGTTTACCACCGCCGACCGGCCACTGTCGCCAGAAGAAGTGCTGGGCTATGCCAAGGCCGAGGTGCCGCAGGTGAGCATCGCGACCGTCTACCGCAACATCGGTTCGCTGGTGGACGAGGCATGGCTGGAGCGCGTGGACATTCCCGGCGAACCCGCGCGCTATGAGGTCGCGGGCAAGCAGCACCACCACCACTTTCGCTGCAACGACTGCGGCAAGGTGTACGAACTGGAAGGCTGCCAGATGCTGCCGAAGCCGCGGTTGCCGCGAGGATTTCGCGCCACCGGCCATGAATTTTTTCTCTACGGCACCTGCGCCACCTGCGCGTAAAGCCGCAGTGTCTTTAATCCTTCATCGAAGCCGTTTAACCTGTGGGGACATGGAGTTCAACAGAGCAGCACTTTCGTCGCGTCATGCCTTCGGCCATATGAAACGTTCCCTTGCGTGCGGTGTTGTCTTGGCGTGCCTTATGCCCCATGCCGCGGCCGCGCAACGCCAGCCGGATCTCGTGCAGAACGCGCCGCGCTCCAGCGCTGCCGTGCGGCAGTACACGCTCAGGCTCGACCGCGAACCCAGGCTGACGCCGGAGCAGAAACAGGCGTTGGTGCGGGCAAAGATCAAGCATGTCTTTGTGCTGTTCCAGGAGAATCGGTCGTTCGATTTCTACTTCGGTACCTACCCCGGCGCGGATGGGTTGTATTCGCAACCCGCGGCGCAGACGGCCGGCCTGACGCAGCCCATCGTCAACCTCGACGGCACGGTGGGAACGATCTCGGCCTTTCGCATTCCAACGTCTGTCACCGATAAAAACGGCAATCCCGTGCCGCTGTATCCGACCGATACCGCGTCGGTGAACCACGCGCACCTGGCCATCGCGCGCAAGCTGGATTTCGACCAAGCCATGCAGGCGCGCAACGACCAGTACGCGCTGACGGAAGAGGGTGTGACGCTGGCGAACGGCAAGCCGTCGAAGCTGCCCACGCTGGAGCGTAAGCAGTTCGGCGAACTGGTGATGGGTCACGTGGACTGCGATGTCGCACCGTTCCTGTGGCGGTATGCGGATCGGTTCGCGCTGTTCGATCATTTCTTCGACACGGTCATCGGCCCCTCCGGGCCAAATGCGGTCGCCATGATTGCCGGCCAGAGCGGCGAGACGCAGTGGATGCTGCACCCAGACCTGGCGCAGAGCGACAAGCCCGGCGCGATCGTGCCCATGATCGCGAACCCGCATCCGTACTGGACGCTGCCGCTCGATGCTGCGGGCAATCCCGCGCCACCGAAGCCAAGCGCCGACGTGAATCGCGCGCCGAACATGACGTTTGCCACATTGCCGCTGTCCTTTATGGGTGACGCGATCAAGGCGACGACCGCGTCGGACTACGACCCGGCGTTCGATCTGCGCGACGTGCAGGAAGACATCGACAAAATCGCGGGACACGGTGTAGGCGCGGTACCGTGGGGCTGGTACCAGCAGGGCTACGGACACGAGCCGACGGACCCCGTAGGCGTCGCGTCGCACAAGGAGTACGTGATTCACCACAACGGCCCGCAGTACTTCGGCTACGTGGCGAACAACCCGGCGGCAAGTGCGCACATGCACGGTCTGGGGCAGTTTTTCGACGATGTGACCGCGCAGCGGCTTCCCGCGACGGGTGTGTTTTATGTGCGCGGCGGTTACGGCAACATCGCGGGCATGCCGCCGGCCGACCCTAACCCGAAGCTCGCGACGGTGTACAACGGCAACGACGACCATCCCGGTTATGCCGATTCCGGCATCAGCGAAACGCTGCTGGCGCAGGAAATCAATGCCATCGCGCGCAGCCCGTACTGGAAGGATTCGGTCATCCTGATCGCGTACGACGAGAGCGACGGCCTGTACGACCATGCGCGGCCGCGGGTGCGCTCGACCGACGTCGATGGCATTGCGCTCGACCAGGGGCCGCGCATCCCCTTTCTCATGATTTCGCCCTTCGGCGAGAGTCACGTGGTGGCGCACGACCTGGCGGAACACAGCTCAATCATCAAGTTCGTCGACCGGCTGTATGGGTTGATTCCGCTGGCCGATCTGCCCGACGAGGAAAAGGCGCGCGACCTGGGACTACAACGGCTGC
>CBAAAH010000190.1:0-5857 GCA_964658865.1 uncultured Granulicella sp. | reverse complement strand
GGACTGGGCGCAGTCCTTTGTCTTCGGTGTGGCCGATAGCGGCAACATGATGCAGCACCACCTGATGGCGTCGCATCCCCAGGGATCGCCGCTGATGAGCGGCGGCCTGACCGGCCCCGAGGGCAGCGCATACGTGCTGGTTGCCATTGCGCTGACGACGCTGGCGGTGTACGTTACGCTGCCCTCGGAGGCGGGTTCCCCCAGCGACACTGCCTATACGCCGAACGGGTAAGGCATACTAGGGCCATATGTCGTCGCTTTGGCAGCCGCAGGATTGGACCACCCGTTTAGATGAACTGCGCGCGACCGAGCCGGAACGCAAGGAAGCCCCACTGCGCCGTGATGTGCGAAGCCTGGGCACGCTGCTGGGCGAGGTTCTGCGCGAGCAGGCAGGCGACGACGTGTTCGCGCTGGTGGAGCAGTTGCGCAAGCTGGCCATCGAGCGGCGCGACGCCGACTTCAACCACGACAGCGCGACGGCCAACAGCAAGCAGCAGCAAGCGTTGTTCCTCGTCCACGGGCTGAGTAACGAAACGGCGTACCAGCTTGCGCGTGCGTTCGGCTTTTACTTTGAACTGATCAACCTGGCAGAGACGAACCACCGCAAGCGGCGACGGCTGGCGGCAAACCTGGACACCAGCAAACCGCCCCAGCGCGGCAGCCTGCAGGGAACGCTGCGGCGCATGCGCGAGAGCGGCTACACGGCCGACGAGGCGATGGAGCTGCTCGGCAAGGTGTGCGTGACGCCGGTGTTCACGGCGCACCCGACGGAGGTGGCGCGACGGTCGGTGATGTTTAAGCGGCAGCGTATCGCACAGTTGCTGGAAGAGCTGGATCGCGTCCCCAACACCGAGGTGGCGCTGGAGCGGCTGGAGCGCGACCTGCTCACCGAGATCACCGCGCTGTGGCAAACCGACGACGTGCGCAGCGAGCGACCCGCGGTGCGCGACGAGGTCCGGATGGCGCTGGATTACTATGACGCCGCAATCTTCGACACGCTGCCCGCACTGTATGGCGAAGTGGCGCTTGCGCTGGAAAAGGAATACGGGCTGCACCTGACGCTTACGGAACTGCCGACGCTGGTGCGGTTCGGCAGTTGGATCGGCGGCGATCGCGATGGCAACCCCTACGTGACGCCGGAGGTGACGCGCGAATCGCTGGAGATGAGCCGCTCCCTGCTGGAAAAGCACTACCGTGCACGGCTGACGGAGGCGCTGCAGCAGATTGCCGTCTCGACGCAGCAGGCGGGGTCGTCGCCGGAGCTGCAGGCCGCAATCGACGCGTACCTGGCGCTACTGCCGGCGGAGGCGGAATCGCTTGCGGCACGCTTCCGGTTCGAGCAGGTGCGACTCATGCTGGCGTGCATCCTGCTGCGGATGGGCGGTACACCGTCGATCTCCTACGCGTCGCAGCAGGGCGAGCGGCTGCCGGGGTATACCTCCGCGAAAGAGCTGGAGCACGATCTGCAACTGGTGCGGAATGCGCTGAGCACGCATCGCGGAGAAAGGCTGGCGCAGCGGTGGATCGATCCGCTGCTGGTGGAGGTGCGCACCTACGGCCTACATCTGCAGACGCTGGATTTGCGGCAGCACGCCAAGGTGCACGCCACGGCGGTAGAGGAGCTGAGCGCGTGGGCAAAGCGTGACGGCGTCGATTCCCTACCGGCCGCGCCTGGCGCCATGACGGCGGAGGTGGTGGAGACCTTTCGCACGGTCGCCGCGATGAAGCAGCACGGCAATCCCGAGGCGATTCGGCAGTACGTGATTAGCGGCGCAACGTCGGCCGAGGACGTTTTCGCGGTGCTGTGGCTGGCGCGCGTGGGCGGTGTTCCCGTGAGTGGCGACTCGGCAAAAGCGGACCCGGGCATGCTGGTGGCTCCGCTGTTCGAGTCGATCGAAGATCTGCAGAACGCACCAGCCATCTGCCGCGAGTTGTGGACCGCGCCGGCGTATCAGCCGCTGCTGCAGGCCTGGAACCGCAAGCAGGAAGTCATGCTGGGCTACTCGGATTCCAACAAGGACGGCGGCATGATCGCGTCGACCTGGGAGATTTACAAGGCGCACCGGGCCGTTCACGAAGTCGCACGCGAATGCGGCGTGGAATTGCGGCTCTTTCACGGACGCGGCGGCACCGTTGGCCGCGGCGGCGGACCGACGCATCGCGCGCTGTATGCGCAGCCGCTGAACAGCTTCAGCGGTGCGTTTCGCATTACCGAGCAGGGCGAAGTGCTGAACTGGAAGTACAGCGACGTGGTGCTGGCGGAACGCAACCTGGAGCTGATGATCGCCGCTTCCCTCGACGCCATTGCGCGGCCGGATATGCGCAAGTGCCATGCCGCGGGCGACTGCAGCGGGCACCTGACGGGCGAGATGCTACCCGCCTGGGAAGAGACGATGGACGAGCTTTCCGCCGTGTCGTTCCAACGGTATCGCGAGGATATTCTCGACAATCCCGACACCTACGACTACTTTCTGCAGGCGACGCCGGTGGCCGAGCTGGAGCATGCAAAAATCGGCTCGCGGCCGGCGAAACGCGGCGGCAAGAAATCGCTGGGCGACCTGCGCGCGATTCCCTGGGTCTTCGGCTGGATGCAATCGCGGCAACTGGTTCCCGCCTGGTACGGCGTGGGCACAGCGCTGGAAAATTACGCGCGAGACCACGTCGACGGGCTGGACCGGCTGCGCACGATGCTCAAGGATTTTCCGCTGTTCCTGGACATGATCCGCAATATCGAGATGGCGCTGGCGAAGAGCGATTTCGGCATCGCACGGCTTTACGCCGGCATCATGCCGGACGCGGAAGTGCGCGAACGGCTGTTTGCCATGCTGGACGCGGAATTTCAGCGGACGCGATCGATGGTGCTGCTGATCGGCGGACAGAGCGACCTGCTGGAGGGTAACGCCGTGCTGGCGCGGTCCATTCGATTGCGCAACCCGTATGTCGACCCGATCAGTTGGATCCAGGTGGAGTTGCTGCGGCGCAAGCGCACAGGCGATAGCACGGATGAACCTGCGCTGAACCGGGCGATTACGGCGACCATCAACGGCATCTCCGCCGGGCTGCGCAACACGGGCTGAGTCGTCCGGAATTCCTGAACTGGTACGGCAGCCGCATCGCCGCGGCTTCGATTTGCGTGCAATTCATTTTACGGTGCCGGGTATCCGGCTAAACTTCGGGTATTCCACCATCTGGCCGCCTGCGTGGCCGAACCGACATCTTTTTTCGAATGACCGTTCTCTGGAGCCTCTTCCTGAAGCATCGATGGCGTAGTTGCGGCACCTGTGTCCTTTTTTTCTGCGGGCCTGTCCTGGTGGGGTACGCGCCGCGACTGATATCGCAGGTGCCGGTGGGCCTCTCGTCATCGCTCGACCAAGCCATGGTTGAAGAGGATGCCGACACGGGGAGCGGCACCGGCCAGGCCGAGCAGTCGACGCTGCTGGAACGCGGGCGCTACGGCATCGGCGTGCATGTGGGCACCAGCGGTATCGGTGTGGAGCTGGGCGTGCCTCTCAACCGCCACCTGTCGGCACGCATCGGCGGCGACTTTATCCGGTATCGGGGCAGTTTCGTCGATGAAGGCGCGGATATCGATGCGTTTCTACAGTTCGGCTATGCCAAGGCGCAACTGGACTACTATCCGTCCGGCGGCAACGGGCGATTTCACATCAGTCCCCTGCTGGTGTTTGCAAACCAAACGCACCTTCAGGCGAATGTGGTGGTGAGCCCGTCACAGACCATCGACTTCGGCAACGACCAGTACGCCAGCAGCACCACCGATCCGCTACACGGCTCCGGCCGGGTCGATCTGCGGCATACTGCGCCGGGGCTTTCCGTGGGTTGGGGCAACATCACACGCGGCAAAGGTCATTTCACCTTTCCCGTGGATCTGGGATTTTTTTACGTCGGCCAGCCGAAGCTGCAGGTGCAGTTCAGCGGCACGGCATGCGACCTGACTCACCCGGAAAACGGCTGCGGCCATATTCAGGACGATCCGGACTTTCAGAATGACCTGGCCCGGTTCATCGCGCGCAACAACCATAACCTGACCTACGCCCGTTTTCTTCCGGTTCTGAATATTGGTATAGGTTACCGATTTTGAAGTGTAAGCATAAAATACTTCCAAAAGCGTTCTAAAACAGGACAGCCGGCATACTTTCCTGTATGCTTCGACTCACGATTTCATAGGGAGAGTTCATGCGTTTTTTTCGAACGATAGCTACCGCGGGTCTGCTGTGCGCAAGTCTGTCGGCACGTGCCGACACCTTCAATTTTTCAGCACAGGGAAGCGCCGGCGGGTTTAGCGGCTCTGGAACGCTGGACACGAAGTCCAACAACAACGGTAGTTTCTTGATCACCGGCATTTCCGGTCCGGGCGTCACCGGCCTGATTGCGCCGGGTGTTTTTGGAAACGACAATTTGCTTTTTCCGAACGCCTCCTCCTTGCTGGACAGTCATGGATTCAGCTTTACCGATGTGGATTCCGGGGACGGAACGAAATACTCGGTTGAGATCTTTAGCAATGGAAGTGGGTACAGCGCATTTTTAAGCAGCTTCGATGGACAGGTGACCTTGCCTGTGGCCTTCAGCATCGCTCCGGCAGTTGCCGTCACACCAGAGCCGTCGAGCCTGGCGCTGCTTGGTACCGGCGTCCTCGGAGTTATCGGCTTGGTTCGTCGCCGATTTTCCTAGGCAAAGTCCCTTCACAGTGCAAGAGAGGCGTTCTCGACATCGGGAACGCCTCTCTTGGCTTCGAGTGTGTGGAGGGGGAATGAAGCGAATAGACGACCCGCCTCAACATCCCTTCCACCCTTCAGGTATCTCTAAAAAGGCCCAAGAAATATGTCTAGCTGCTGGCGATGAGAAGCACAGAAGGAATGTGCGCATACTTTCATTCAGGGAAATACGTGCAGGAGTAACGCTGCGGAAAGATGGTCGGGGAGAGAGGATTCGAACCTCCGACCCCCTGGTCCCGAACCAGGTGCTCTACCAGGCTGAGCCACTCCCCGACGTCTTATTGCAGCAACGGTTGGCGGCGGGAACGCGCCAGGAAGCGCGACAACCAACGAGCTTAAGTGTACCAGAGATTGCCGGTGGACCGGTTGCCGCACGTTCCTCAGAATGCGTTGCCCCGAACGGGGTAGCATCAACGCTATGGCAGAACAGAGACAGAGCAACGGAAAACTTTCTATCCACACCGACAACGCACCGGCGGCGATCGGGCCGTACAGCCAGGCCATTCGCTCGGGGGAGTTCCTGTTTACCTCCGGCCAGATCGCCCTGGACCCGGCCACTGGACAACTGGTACCCGGCGGCGCCGAGGCGGAGATCACCCAGGTGATGCACAACCTTGCGGCTGTTCTGACGGCAGCGGGACTGGGTTTCGCCGACGTACTGAAGACCACCATCTTTCTAGTAGACATGGCCGACTTTGCCACGGTGAATGCGGCGTACGGCAAGGCGTTCGACGGCACGGTGCCGCCCGCGCGGTCGACCGTGCAGGTGGCGCAACTGCCGCGCGGCGCACGCGTGGAGGTCGAGTTGATCGCACGGAATCCGACGGCTTAGCCGTAACGAACCGCGCGAGTTCCTGGGACATCTAACGCTGTGGGAGAGTGATGAACATGGCAGAGATTCTGGGACGGAACGACGCAGCGCCGTTGAAGACGGACATGGCGGAGACAACGGCGGGCAAGAAGGTGCACAAGACCGATGCGGAGTGGCGTGCGCTGCTGTCGCCCGAGCAGTTTCAGGTGCTGCGCGGCAAAGGCACGGAGCGTGCCTTTTCCGGCCAGTTGTATGAGAACCACGCGGACGGCATCTACCATTGCGGCGCCTGCAATGCACCGCTGTTCACGTC
>CBAAAH010000189.1:0-5899 GCA_964658865.1 uncultured Granulicella sp. | reverse complement strand
TCGCATCCTGAAGAGGAGATTGCCAACGTGCTGCTCAATCAGCGTGTGATCGCGGGTCTGGGCAACGTGTACAAGAGCGAGGTGGCGTTTTATGCGGGCGTTCACCCGTTTCGGCAGATGAGCACCATCACACCGGAGGAGATGTTGAAGATGGCGGAGGTGAGCCGGAAGTGGCTGCAGGCGAACGTGCTGGATGGGTCGAGCGAGACTGGCGGCGACGGCATTGTGACGTACAGCGGTAACCGGCGCACGACGAACAGCGGCAACGAAAAGAATCGGCTGTGGGTGTACGGCCGTCGCGGGCAGGAGTGCCGTCGCTGCGGCGCGCTGGTGGAGATGCGGAAGCAGGGGCCGGGCGCGCGTTCGACCTACTGGTGCCCGGGTTGCCAGCCGTGGGTCGCGTCTGCGGCGCAGGTGGATGCGGCGGGGCAAATTGCGGCGGCACCGGTGGGGTGGAACGGTGCGATTCGACGGCGTAAGGTGGGCTGCTGAGGGCAACCTGCATCGCACATCGGGACCTCAGCGGTTAAAGCCGCACGTCCTTTCCACCGTTCAACGTGCGTGGGTTGAAGGTTGGCGTTGCCATGGGCCGGGTGCGCTGCTTAGGATGGGATCGATGTTTGTCGCGACTGCAATCCGTTGGCTGGTGGCTGCGTCGTTGCTGCCGGGTCTGCAGGCGCAGACGGTTTCACCGGCGGACGTGGCTGGGCTGAATGCTCCCCAGGCGCAGACGGTGTTGATGTTTTTTGTCGCTTCGGACTGCCCGGTGTCCAATCGTTACTTTCCGGAGATGGAGCGGCTTGCGTTGCGCTTTGCCGGGCAGGGCGTGGTGACGCGATACGTCTATCCCAACGCGTATGAGACTGCGGTGACCGTGGGCCGGCATCAGGCGGAGTTCCAGGCGCCGCAGTCGGAGGCGCGACTCGATCCGCATGCGGACTTGGTGCACGCAACCGGTGCGCGCACGACACCGGAGGCGGTGTTGCTGCTGCACGAGGGGCCGCACTGGAGGGTGGCGTATCGCGGGCGCATCGACGACCGCTATGTGCATATCGGTTTGGAGCGTGCACATGCCGAGCATCACGACCTGGAGAACGCATTGGTTGCCGCGCTCGCGCACCAACCGGTGATGCCTGCGGCCGGCCCTGCCGTGGGTTGCGCGATTGTGCCTGCGGATGCGACGGGGAAGGCGCGATGATTCGATGGACCGCAGACATTTCGCTGGGCGCGCTTGCGGTTGCGGCTCTTGTGCTTGGCACTTCGGTCGACCCCGGCAAGGCAGTGCATGCGGCGGAGGCACGGGTGACGTGGTCGCATGACGTCGCGCCTATCGTGTACAGGAACTGCGCGGATTGCCACCACGAAGGTGGGTCGGGGCCGTTTTCACTGCTGACGTATCGCGATGCCCAGCGCTGGGGTTCGCTGCTGCAACAGGTGACGGCGTCGCGCTACATGCCGCCATGGCTCCCGGAGCCGGGTCATGGGGATTTTCAGGATTCGCGGTGGCTGAGCGACGCGGACATCGTTACGATCAAGGCATGGGTCGCGGACGGCATGGCGCAGGGCGACGCCGCGGACGCGCCAAAGGCACCGGTGTACACGTCCGAGTGGGAGCTTGGGCCGCCGGACCTGGTGCTGAGCGTGACCAGCCCAACGCAGGTGCCGGCGAGTGGGCCGGATGTGTTCTGGAACTTCGCCATGCCGGCAACCGTGACCGGGACGAAGTGGATTCGGGCGATGGAGATCAAGCCGGGATCGCCGCAGGTGGTGCACCACGCCAACGTCATTCTGGATCGGACGGCGGCGCTGCGGCGCTCTCACCCCAACGACTGGCGGCGCGGCGTGCCGGGCATGGATATCACGATCGATAGCGGCCAGAACTTCGATCCGGACTCGCACTTTCTCTTCTGGAAGCCGGATTCGACCGCCTTGGTGGAGCCGGAGACCATGCCGTGGCGGCTGGACCCGGG
The DNA here is from genome assembly GCA_964658865.1 of uncultured Granulicella sp. Lineage (GTDB taxonomy): Bacteria > Acidobacteriota > Terriglobia > Terriglobales > Acidobacteriaceae > Terriglobus. Next base: position 3,929 of record CBAAAH010000189.1, on the reverse strand, counting down.
CAACGACCTGGTGCTGAACATGCACCTGAAGCCGACAGGCAAAGTCGAGCAGATTCAAGCGCGCATCGGCCTGTACTTTGCCAAAGCGCCGGCGACACAACTGCCCATGCTGCTGCAACTGGAACACGACGACGCGCTGGATATTCCCGCCGGCGACGCGCACTTCGTGGTGGAAGACACGCTGACGCTGCCGGAAGCGGTGGAGGTGCTGGCCGTCTACCCCCACGCGCATTCCCTGGGCAAACGCATGGAAGGCTTCGCCACGCTGCCGGAGGGGCAGACGAAGTGGTTGGTGCTGGTGCCTGACTGGGACATCGAGCGGCAGGCGATCTATCGTCTGGCGAAGCCGCTGCCGCTGCCGAAGGGCACGGTGTTGCACATGCGCTACACCTACGACAATAGCGCGGGTAACCCACGCAATCCGCATACACCGGCGGTGCGCGTGCACGCGGGGAACTCGTCGACGGACGAGATGGGCCATCTGTGGCTGCAGGTGCTACCACTGGAGACAAGCAGCGGCGACGCTCGCATTCCGCTGGAGCGCGCGTGGATGCAAAACCGTTTGCGCAAGGATGCGAAGGACACAACGGCGCTGTTCAACCTGGCGTCCATGGACTCCGAGGCAGGTGAATATGCCGAGGCGGTCAAACTCTACACCCGCGCGCTGGAATCGAAGCCGAACGACCCGCGCGTGCTGACGGGGTTGGGCACGGTGCAGTTTCTGGGCGGCGATGCAGCGGCGGCGCAGGCAAGTTTTCAAGCGGCGGTCACGGCCGATCCGCAGTATGCCGATGCGCGCTTCGACCTGGCAAAGGTAGCCCTGCAACGCGGCGACTTCTCCTCCGCCGAAGCGCAGTTTCATGCTCTTCTGACGCGGAACGCAAAGGATTTGGCCGCGCAGGATGGGCTGGGATCGGCGCTGCTGGCACAAGGCCGCGCCACAGAGGCCACGGCTATGTTTGACGGTGTACTGCGGCAGGATGCGGCGAACTTCGAGGCACTGTATAACCGTGCGCAGATTGCCGCGTCCGCAAATGACTTTGCCACTGCGGAAACCGATCTGACCCGTGCGCTGGCCGTGCATGAGGACGCCGACGCGGAACGCACGCTGGCCATCGTACTCGCCAGTCAGAACCGATTTGCCGCGGCATTGCCGCACATGCAGGCTGCGGCTCGCTTGGCACCGAACGATGCAGACACGCAGCGACTGCTGACGCGTTTGCAGGGCGAGTTGAATCGCTGAATCGGTTTACTGTGGTGCTTGTTCCTGCTGCGGTGAGTTCTTCTTCTCGCCACCGCCGAAAAGTTTTTGGAACAGGTTGCGGTGCCTTGGCTCGCCGTTTGGCAGAGGTTCTTTGCCGTCGGACGTTGCACCGTTGCTGCTGCCTTCGCCGAAGCCCATCACCGCATCCTTCACGCTGTCGTTGCCGCCGCCCATGCGGCTGCAGGTGCTTTGCGGCTGCGACCCGTCTAGGAACGCGGCAGTGTACGTGTTGGGGCAGGTTTCGTCGGCCAGCAGGTTGCTGTTCTTGTCGATGCGGTAGTTCGTCACGCCCTCAACCGGGGTGAAGTCTTTCATGTCGCTGTACTGCGGCAGTTTGATGGCGCGGTTCATAAACTCCGCCCAGATGGGCGCGGCGGCAAGCGCGCCGGAGAGCTTGACGTCGGTGTAATCGTCGTTGCCGACCCAGACGACGCAGATGAGGTTCGAACTGTATGCGGCGAACCAGGCATCGTGGCTGGTGCCGGTTTTGCCGGCGGCGGGCGCGTGGAAACCCTTCTGCCGCACGGCCACGCCATAGCCGAAGTCCATCACCCCCTGCAGCAGCGACTGCGTCAGCGCGGCGGCCTTGGGGTCCATGACCTGTCGCGCTTCGGGGGTGAAATCGGCGACGATGTCGGCCTTGTCGTTGCGTACGGCCTTGAGCAGCCAAGGGGTAATGTGCACGCCACCGTTGGCAAAAACGGTATACGCGCCGGCCATGTCGAGCGGTGTTGCATCGTAGGCTCCTAGAGCCACGGCCGGTGTGCCGCGCGCCGCGGCGATCCCACTTGCCCGGCCCAGGGCGGCGACGTTTTCAAACCCCACCTGTTGTGCCAGCGAGACGGTCGCGTTGTTCAGCGAGTGGGCCAGCGCGTAAATGGACGTTACCGTTCCGTGAAAGCTGTCCTTGTAATTCCGTGGGGTATACGTGCTGCGGCCGTTGTCGTAAGTAAACGTGGTAGGCACGTCGCTCAGTGGCGTGACGGCGGTAAAGGAGCCGCCGCCCGTCTGGTTGCCGTCGGCGTCCGTGCTTGCGCCAAGCTGCTGGCCGCTTACTGCCCCCATCTCCGCCGTGGCGTAGACGAACGGCTTGAAGATCGATCCGGTAGGCCGCTTGCTGACGGCGCGATCCAACTGCGACTGGCCGTAGTTGCGGCCGCCCACAAGCGCGAGAACCTGCCCGGTATGCGGGTTGAGCGCAACAAGCGCTACCTGCGGATAGACCAGCGGCTCACCGCCATGATGGTTGCGGCGTACTTCCGCATCTACGTTCACCATGCCGGCGGTTATGGCTTCGCTGGCTGCTTTTTGTAAGTCGGGGTCGAGCGACGTGTAAATGCGCAGCGTACCACTCTGCGTCGTATCTCCCAGTCGCTGACTTAGCTGCTCATGCACCAGGTCGACGAAGTACGGCGCCTCGCTTGCATCCACATCCTGCGGTGCAAGCTTCAGCGGTTCGCCCTGGGCGCGTTCACTTTCCGCTTCAGTCAGCGCGCCGGTTTCGACCATGCTTTTCAGCACCAGGTTGCGCCGCTCGATGGCGCGCTCCGGGTGGCGGAAGGGATTGAAGTAATTGGGCCGTTGAATCATGCCGGCGAGCAGCGCGGCCTGCGCCACATCGGCCTGCCGCAGGTCTTTGCCGAAGTACGATTGCGCCGCCTCGCCAAAGCCGTTGATGGCAAACGATCCACGCTGGCCCAGGTTGATCTGGTTCGCATACATCGCGAAAATCTCTTCTTTGTTGAAGCGCGACTCAAGCTGCAGCGTGATCATGATCTCGATCATCTTGCGCTTGAGGCTTTTTTCCGGTGAGAGAAAAAAACCGCGTGCGAGCTGCATGGTCAGCGTGGATCCGCCGCAACGCCTGTGGCCACTGGTGGTGTCTTCAATAAAGCATTCCGCAAGCCGGCCGTAGTTCACTCCGTTGTGGTCGAAGAATCGTCGATCTTCAATGGACGTTACCGCTTCGACCAGCGACTTAGGAATCTGCTGGTAGGTCACGAGCCGCCGTTTGGTACGGTTCTTATCCTCACTTAGGCCGGTTATGAGCTGCGGCTCCAATTCATAACTGCGTAACTGCACGCCATTGTCGGCGGTAATGGCAGTGACTTGCGTGCCGTCATCGGTAATGGTTGCGCCGTCGGGCGAGTGGAAGGATTGCGGACCGGGCTTGATGCTGATGGAACTACCGTTCAACGTGTACTGGCCGAGCTGCGGATTGACGTTGTACCCCGCGCGGCGCAGGTCCGCGGCGACAAGCGACACCGTCAGGTGCTGGCCGGGCCGAATCTCCTTCGGTGCGGCGTACACCTGCGACGTGCTGGCGAAGAGCGGTCCTGCGGCGAGCCGATCGTCCACCACGCGCTGATACTTCAGATAGTAATAACCGAAGATGCAAGCGCCGACGAGCAGGCAAGCAAGCGTTATTACGGTAGCAAAAGTGAGCAGCCGTTTCCACAACGGGCGGCTGCCGCGCTGCCGGGAGGCCTTCGCATCGTATCGCCGGTCTGCACCGCCGAGTTTTACCTTCACTGCCATGAGGCGCTCACCATGCCGCTACTTGCGCGACAGTTCCTCGATGCGTCCTTCCAGCTTGCCCGTCACGGTGTAGAAGGTCATCAGGTGGTTGTGGATGGTGTTCAGGCTTTCGCGCACATCGCGCATG
>CBAAAH010000188.1:0-5984 GCA_964658865.1 uncultured Granulicella sp. | reverse complement strand
CATACGCCACCACGGCGCTGCGCATGGCGGCTCGCGGCAGCGTGACGTGTTCGCCGCGCGTGCGGCAAAAGTCCAAGACCGGGCAGTGCAGGCAAAGCGGGCCGCGCGGCAGGCACACGGTCGCGCCCAGTTCCATCATGGCCTGGTTGCTGTCGCCGGGCATAGTCTTGTCCAGCACTGCCTGCGCGAAGTTTTCAACGAAGGCCGCCGCGGCGGAGCCATCAAGCTTCAGCAGGAGCAGGACGCCGCAGCTAAGGCAGCGCGCGTTCCACGTTGCCATCCACCACGGCCACGGGCTCGCCAAAAGCGATGCTGGCAATGGCGGCGGAGGTATACGCACCGATGCCGGGCAGGGTGCGCAGCTCGCGCGCAGTATGTGGCACCGAGCCGCCATGCTCTTCCACCAGAAACTTTGCGGCACGGTGCAGCATGCGTGCGCGGCGATAGTAGCCAAGGCCGCTCCACAGTGCCAGCACATCTTCTTCCGGCGCAAGTGAGAGGGCCAGCAGCGTTGGAAATCTCTGAAGAAATCGGCGATAGTGGTCGATCACGGCATCCACGCGCGTCTGCTGTAGCATGATCTCCGATAGCCAGGTGCGGTACGGATCGTCGATGTTGCGCCACGGCAGGACGCGTGCATTCGCGCGGTACCACGCCAGCAGCGCGGTTCGGAAATCAACCTGCCGGCCCGGCAAAAGCGGCAACGGTTCGGGGTCGATGTTGCGGCGGCGTGCGGCGTGCGGCGGGGTGCGTGCAGAGGGCATCGTGCTTGGCCCAGTGTATCGCGGCACACTTGTTTGTCTCGGCACGACACATGTTTTGCCCCGCGATAGAACACCTGTGCCGAACCGCAACACGAGCGTGTGATTGTCTCCAATGCGCCCGACGATAAGGGAGAGGTACCGTTCTGTATTGCCGGGAGCCTTGCTCTCGCGAGAGTGTTGCAATGAATCTTAAATTTCAATGGGAACCCGATGAGTGGCGCGAGGCGTTGGCGTTGGCGTCCGAAGGGCCGCGGCGTCCGGCCGTGCCTTTTATGACCTATGCCGTGATCGGCGTGATGTCGCTGGGTGCGGTGGGCGAAGTCTTAAACGCGGTGCGCACCGCAGATTCGCTGGATTACAGCGAGTCGATCATGCCGTTGTTACTGTTTGCCGGTGCGGTTGTGATTGCGACCCAGGTGTACACGCGCGGCGTGCGGCGGCAGAAGGCTGGACCGCAGGTGCCTATGCCCACCGCCGAGCAGCAGGTGCTGCTGACCGAGAATGGCTGGCGCATCGCAACCGCCCAGGAACCGGCAGAGATTCGCCCGTGGAACGAACTCTATGAACAGCGCATGGGGTCGCGCAGCCTGATTCTTGTGGGCAATGGCGATGCCTTCGCCGCGCTGCCGTTGCGTGCCCTGTCGGATGCGCAGGGTAGCCATCTGCACCGGTTACTCATGCGCAAATTGCGCGGTTGTCGGTAGTCTTTCGCAGAGCGGAAAGACGGCAGAGCTAGGTGTGTAGTGCCGTTATTTGATGGGTGCATACTTTCTGAGCGGGAGAAGGAGGCGCGATGGGGCAGATTTTACACCGGAGCGCCACAACGACAGAGGCCGTCCGTCGAGCGGTACAACAGAGTCAAAAGAGCATGAGGGCGTTGGCGCGGCGTCATGGCATCCACCCGAAGACAGTCGAGCAGGAGGCCACCCACAACCAGCTCAAAGCGCATTTGACAGACTTCCTCAGAGCCTGCAACTTCGCCCGAAGACTTAAAACACTCGGGGGACTCACACCCTACGAATACCTCTGCAAACTCTGGACCCAAACCGCAGATAGATTTACTCTCAACCCAATCCATCAAATAGCGGTACTAAACACCTAGCGTGTACCACTGCTCGGTCGTGTAGCGTCGAGGCCGGGCAAGTTAGTGTAAGCACGCGAATAAGCTTCCCATGTACCCTCCTCGGGCTTGTGATGGCGACAGAAGACCTTGCTGAAGCGCTGAAGCGAGGTGTGAGCGAAATGACTGGTCACTTTGGACCATCTGCAAACAATGCTCTATCGTTCCGTCGAAGAGCCGCCAAGGTAATCATTTCGGGGCCGTTCTGGTTCTCTTTGCATCTCTGTTGCAGTACCGCTTTTCGTGTCCTGAATCTGAAGCATTGGTCCAGGGTGACTTCCCTCAGCACTTCCCGCATCATGGAAGGTCCAAATGAGTCTCCTCAGAACGACAGACGTTAAAAAGCACCTAGCTCCAAACCTGAAACGTCCTCTTGCGATTCCGCTTTTAGCCGCTTACTCAAGCATTCAGGAAGAGGAATCGAGGAAAGAGAGCTTCTGGCATGCAACGTTGGATCGTGCATCGCAACCCGTGGATCCACCAAGTCCAGTGTTCTCGAAAGTCCCGTCCATACCAACAAAACATCGATGAAGGCAAACAGGGGACAGACCTTAATCTGTCCCCTCATCCTTTTTTGAGTCAAAGTCTTTGCACACCCATCAGCTTATTCCACGTCCCATGATGGGGGGATCGAATCAAACTCATTTCCCTGCTTAGCCCACCGACCTTTGCGGGTCGAGGGATCTCGGAAGTCTCGTGAGTAGCTATGCCTGCTTGCACCTCATCTGTCTGAGCACTGACCTTTTGGTTGGCAATTACATCAAGGGCAAGCATAAAGCCAACAGGATCCTTCGATGAGTCCACCGCGGTCTCATAAAGGTGGTCGTCGAAGTCAGTCCCTACGCAGCCCTGCAATAGAATCTTCGCAGCCGGCCACTGCCGCCTCACCGATGTTGCGGCAGATTTTAAAACCGATTGACCCAGACCAACACTCAGCACGGCGACAGAGATATTCTCGTCCCGTAGGTCGACAATTTCTGGAATAGTGTTGATGTCGATGACACAGTAACGCTTGTCTGTTCCAAGAAGAATCTTAGGAGACTGCATGCTGCCATAAGGCTCAACAAGCAACACCAGTGCAGGATGGAAGGCTATCGTCGTTGAAATCAGACTCTGCGCTGATTTACAGCTTAGGTCTTGCATGCGTTCCGACGAACAATTGTGCATCGCGCTCACCTCGTAGAGACTAAGTCGATGCTGCTCCTCTGCCCAGATGAAAAATGGTCTGATTGATACATCCTGGCACATTTCGGCGGAACTTATTTTCTTTCGATCTTTTCTCGTACCGCATCGATATTGCGTGCGGATTTTAAATGTTTCGGCGTAACGAGAAGGGGTGGTTTCTCTGCATTCTCATCGGAAAATTGATCGTGCAGCACCACGTTAAGCAGTGAAGGGTTCACGTGAATGCGTCCGTTGTATTCGATAAACCCGAGTTTGCGGAAGCGGTTCATGAAGAAACTTACTCGCGAGCGCGTCGTTCCGATCATGTCGGCGAGTGTTTCCTGAGAGATGTTCGGGATCAGCATTTGGGGCTTTCCGGGATGCCCGAATTGCGCCATGAGCAACAAGATTCTCGCCAGCCGCTTTTCACTGGAATTGAAGAGCTGGTCGACGAGATCGGCCTGCGTACGCATACTCCGTGCCAACACAAAGGTAAGGAAGAAGTCCGAAAAGTCGTGCTCTTCGTGGAGGACGCGTACCATCTCTTTTCGACTGATTCTGAGGGCAGAGCATACCGTAAGTGCAGTTGCGGTCGCTAGCCGGGCCCCCGGAACGCCTGCGACCGCCTCCTCCCCGATGAAATCTCCCTCGTTAAGCAAGGTGATGGTGGCCGTCTTGCCTGCCTTGCCAACTACCGTCAACCTTGCGCGTCCCTTGTGAAGGAAGAAGACAGCGTCGGACGGACTTCCCTGAGAAAAGAAGCATCCTTTTGCGGGAAAATTTAGGAGTTTTCGCCCAGGGCCACCCGTCGCAAGATATTTTGTTACCTCGAACGTTTCGGGAACCGCCATCGGTAGATCCTCCTATCCATTACGACCCTGCAATCGGCCGAACTTCTTCACGCGGAGAAGTAAGCGATCGCCTTGCTTCCGCAGTGTCGCATATACGACACTGCGGAGGGGACTTTCTCTTCAGCAAAGGCCATAGGAGGCGTATGTCTCTCCCGATCATCTGCATCTGAGCAAAAGTGCTCAGCAGAGAAAATGCAGGGCGCGCAAAATAAGTGTCACCTTCACAAGAGCCGCTGAAACTTTTCGATTCTTGGTCTTCACCCTTTCCGGTACGACACAGCCCGCAATGTTTTGCTGAGTGGTAAGTGCGCTGCCGTTCGAAATGGATTCAAAGGGGAGTACGGATGTACCAACTGAAGCCGCACGCCCATGAGCAGCAAGCAAAATCGTTTTTGATTTGCCGTTTAGTAGGAAGGGCGGTACGGTTGTCTCGCCCGAGTGGTGTTCTCATCATCAACTCATTTCAGAAGCACGTAAATGACGCATTACCGATGGCTACGTCCCACCCGAAAGAGATTGCCTTGCGAAGGTCTCGATGCATCATCGGAATGGACGGGGCTCCCGATCTCGATTAAGTCGCCGTAGCGAATGGAGAGATGCTTCCTGTCTTGGTTGCGCTCGTAATTTTGGATGCTGGTGCAGCCTTACTCGGACCAGCAAGGCTGCACCAGCATCGTTCCACAGCCTTCCTTCTTGGTTGATGGGGCGACCAGATTAGAACTGCTCGAACTGCACGGTTTTCGCCCAGAATTCGTCTGCTCGCCCAAATGGACTACCTTCTTGTTGCCACAGCGTATAGGCCCGCAAGCGGAGCTGTTCCTCGTGTGCTCGCGTCCAGAATTCGTCAGCCTGACCATTTGGTTGCCCGCTCTGTGACCACAGTCGATAAGCTTCCACTCGAACCTCTTGTTCAAGGCTTACCTTCGTCTGAGAGGTACAGGGAACGCTATCGCTATAAGGTTCCATGCGGCCGCTTCGGCTGACATGCATGCGGGTGGTCAGTGTGGACAGATCTCTCGTGGATACTAAGTGCCCATAGATCGCCGCTTCAAGCGACTTGTTTTCGAAGGCCGCATCTGGAGCAGCACTGCCGGGCTTGCCCACTGTGATCGGGTAAGTATGAACAACCGTTCCGTTCTTATCGACTACATCCACCAAACGCTCTGTCATATGAACCTCTTTACTCCGCGAAACATCTCGCGGTCTTTATAGAGTGGGCTCTCCCTTGAGAGATAACTGTGCCGTTTCGCTCATACCATTGCTCCGGGCGCTCATCGCAGCAGCTTTGTCATGTTGGAGTGGGGACTCACCCGCATCAGAGAGCAAGTAGAAAAGCCTTCAAAATGCGCTATTGTGGACTTAAAGGCTGTTATGTCTTTCAAGCGAGAGCTTTGTACATACGGGTGATCATGATGCGGGCGAAGGCGATGTAGTGGAGGCCTTTGAGGCTGGTGTTGAGCCGTTCGTAGTCTCTGGCGAGTCTCCGGAAGCATGCGGCCCAGGCGAAGCTTCGTTCGACGACCCAGCCGGCGCGGCAAGAGCACGAAGCCGCGTTTGGCCAAGGGGTGCTTGACCACTTCGAGCCGAATGCCGTGCTGGCTGGCGGCTTCGGAGGCGTTCGGCCCGGTGTATCCCTGATCGACGTAGGCCAGCTCGACCGTCGAGCCAGTGACCTGCTGCACATTGGCGGCCAGGCGGCCACCTGCTCGTGGTCGCCCTGGTCGGCAGATCGTTTGGCATGGAGCGCCACCGGTTGCCGGTGCGAGCGATGTACCGCACGCCATTGAACAACTCACGCAGGCTGTGCTTCGGACTTTGGCTGCCTTCGCGACTCAACAACAAATAAGGCAACACAAACGCCCACTCCTCATCCGATACGACCTGCGCTCAACCTCAACCATCTCTCCATGCTGAACAAACAACACTCCCAGCAAAGAATCTAAACAGGTCCAAAAGGCATAACAGCCTTTAGAGAAGACTCACATTTAGCCGCGTTCCAAAAGGCTCCATGATCTATCCCAGTGGCGAAAGCCGCTTAGGACACAGGGAACAAAGCTATAGGTGAATACACCCGGAACGATAAAC
>CBAAAH010000187.1:0-5994 GCA_964658865.1 uncultured Granulicella sp. | reverse complement strand
TGTAGCTGCGGATCTTCTCGTCTTGGCCCAGCAACTTTTTGTTGCGGGCGACATGAATGAGCGGCTCCGGCTGCAGGAAACGCGCGCGTGCATCCACGCCGCGCACGGCTTCCATGCCGGCGATGGCTGCACGCACAAGCTGCCGTTTCAGCAGGTCTCCGCAGCCATTGCGAAAAGGGTAGAAGCCGCCCACATCGCCGCCGATCCATGACCAGAACGAGATCTCGTTCATGGGCGCGTAGAAGGGAATGGCATCGGTTTCGCCGGCGACGACCTCTGCCGCAGCGCGTGCGAACCGCGCAAAGCGATCGACGAAGCCTGGCGCAAATACATCCAGATCGTGCGGCAAACCCCAGTGGCACAGGTCCCAGATGACCTGGGTTCCCGTGGCATGCGCGGCGCGAAGCATCGGCAGAAAACTCGACCAATCGTAGCGGCCGGGTACGGCTTCGATGCGATGCCACCGCAGGGCATCGCGCACGGTGCGAACGCCGGCTTGCGCCAGCAAGCGGTAATCCTCTGCAGCGTGGGTCTCATGCCGCATGGCGCACAATACGTCGATCTGTTGCCCATCGCCACGCCGGTGCGATCCGCCCTCAAAGCCGCCCATCCAAAAACTTTGCAGCATCGGTTTGTTCACGATCTCTTTTGTCTCGCTCTGACTAACATGCCTTTGCGATGCACTGAACGTGCAACCCGTTTCTTCCCGCAGCATGCGGCGGTGCGGATGCGCTAGGCTCTCATTGAATGAACCTGCGGTGGTGTGAACCTTGTCGGTTGGGATGGCTGTGTTGCCTGATGGCCCTGTGGCTTTCAGTCGTGACGATGCGCGCGCAGTCGTTGCAGCGGCAGAACTTTACTACCGACGATGGCCTGCCTCAGAACAGCGTGCACGCCGTTCTGCAAACGTCGGACGGCTACCTGTGGGCGGCGACGGAGGGTGGTCTTGCCCGGTTCGACGGCGTGAGTTTCGCGCGGTTCGGCACGGAGACACATGCCGCCTTTTCCAGTAACGACATGTGCTGCCTGGCGCAGACCGCGGACGGCATGCTTTGGATCGGCACCTCCGATGGGCTGGTGCGGTGGTCGGGAACACGCTTTGACCGCGTCGGTGTCGGTCCGGTGCTCGACCTGGTTGCGGATGGATCGAACGGACTGCTGGTGCTTTCCGCGCAAGGGTTGCTGCGTGTCTCTGGCCTGCAGGCGACGGCGGTACCTCTCCCTGGTGGCCGTGACGTGTCGGCACTTGGACGCGCGGGCGACGGCTCGGCCCTGATCGCCGCGGGCGCGACGCTGATGCGGATGCGGGGCAGCACTCTGGAGGCAGTAGGTCCGCTGCCAACCCAGCCCATTGAGCTGTTCGAAGACCGCGCGCACCACCTATGGCTGCACTCCGCATCGGAGGTCTGGATGAGCGGGCCTGGCGTGCAACGCCGCTGGCGTGTGGGTACCGACCTGCCGGGAGCGCGGTTGCTCTCTCTGACGCTTGCCGGGGATGCCGTGCTCGCTGGCACAAACCGCGGTGTCTATCGATTGTCCGCCGACAGCACTGCATCGCAGCCGTTACCGGAGCTAGCCGGCACCGCCGTTCTAACGGCCATGAGCGACCGCGAGGGCGACCTGTGGCTGGGTACGGATACGGAAGGCCTTGCGGTCCTGCGGCCGCGCCCCGTCGAGACTGTGCCTGCCATCGGCACCGACGCCATTACCTCCGTTGCACAGGCAAGTAATGGTGTCATGTGGGTGGGTACGCGTGACAGCGGCTTGAAGCAGAGCGGCGGTGTGCCGCGGGTTCTTCCGCCATCGCTCATGCAGGGCTTAATCCTATCGCTTGCGCCGGATACGAAGGACGGCCTGTGGATCGGTACGCCGGATGGCCTCGAACACCTGCAGCATGGAAACCTGCACCACGTGAGTGCGGCGGACGGCCTGCCCGACGATTTCATCCGGTCGCTGCTTGCGGATGGTGACGACGCCGTTTGGGTGGGCACGCGCCACGGTGCCGCGCACTGGGCGGCCGGGCGAGTCGACCGTCTGCTGACCACCGCGGAGGGGCTACCCAGCGACGTGGTCGGTACCATGCTGCGCACCGCGGACGGTACACTCTGGTTTGGAACTCTGCGTGGGCTTGCTCGCCTGCGCGGCGCCCACCTGGAGCGCATCGGCGCCAAAGACGGCAGCCCTGAAAGCGGCGTGACTGCCTTGGTCGAGACGCCGAATGCCGGCATCCTTGCGGGAACGCATGGCAGCGCTCTGCTGTTTGACGTGGATGGCAGATTTGTTGCCGTGCACGTTGCGGGATTGCAGGGCGAGATTGACGCGTTGCTGCTGGATGGCGACGGCAATCTGTGGGTGCGCACACCGGCGGGCGTGCAGCGCCTGCGGCTGGCGGATCTATTGCGCTGCCGGCCGGGTACTCCGTGTACGCCACCCGTGCGTTCGTATGGCACCGCGGATGGCATGCCGAGCGTCGACAGCTCTTCCGATGGTCATCCCTCTGCGTGGCGTGGCGCAAATGGGGAGCTGTGGTTCGCCACGCGGCGCGGCCTTGCCCGCATCGATGCGGCGCACCTGCAGTTGGATCGCGTTCCACCGCCCGTGGTGCTTGAACGCGTGCAGGTAGACGATCTGACGCTTTCTCCAGGGAAGCCGCTCGACTTGGGGCCGGGACATCGCAGGTTTGTGTTCGACTATGCCGCGCTGACGTTGCGTGCACCGACGCAGGTGGTGTACCGCTTTAAGCTTGAGGGCTTCGACCGTGACTGGGTCGATGCGGGCTATCGGCGCTCGGCGGAGTACACCAACCTGCCACCCGGCACCTACCGGCTGCTGGTGCAGGCGCGTAACGCGGATGGTGTGCAGAGCGTTGCGCCGGCAACATTGGAGGTGCGCATCGCTTCGCCCATCTACCGGCGATGGTGGTTTTATGCGCTGCTGTTGCTGGGGGTCGCCGCGACGGCGTACGCAGCCTACCGTTTCCGGCTGCGCGGGGTGCAGCGGGAGTTCGCCGCAGTGTTGAACGAACGCAACCGGATCGCCCGCGAGATTCACGACACGTTGGCGCAGGACTTTGTTGCCGTCTCGCTGCAGCTTGAGGTCACTGCACAGTTGCTGAAGGTGCAGGCGACAGAAGCCGCGCAGGATCAGATCGACGCCACGCGCCTGCTGGTACGCGATGGCATTCGTGATGCACGCGACAGCATCTGGGCGCTGCGCGCCGGCCAGTCCGGGGCTGACCTGCCGGCACGTCTGCGGCAGATGGTCACGTCCGCGCCACCCGAACCGCGACAGACGCTTACCGTCTCCGGGAGCTATCGCCCCCTTGCGCCTTCGCTGGAAAAAGAGATTCTGCGCATCACCAAAGAGGCCGCCGGCAACGCGGTGAGGCACGCTCAAGCCCAGGCAATTGCTCTTCGACTCGTCTATTTGGAGGATGCGGTTGTCCTTACCGTAAGCGATGATGGCGCAGGTTTCGACGTGAACGCAGGCGCGGCGCGAACGGGGCACTACGGTTTGCGCGGTATGCGCGAACGTGCCTCGTCGATGGGTGCCGCACTGACGATCGCCAGCGTTCCCGGCACAGGCACCACCGTGACGCTGCGGCTGGAAGGCTGAGTAGAACGCAAGGAAAGGTCAACATGGCTGGAAAGATTCGAGTTCTGATCGTGGACGACCACCACGTGGTGCGCCAAGGCTTGGCGGCACTGCTTCGCGCATCGGCAGAGGTGGAAGTGGTCGGCGAAGCCGCGAACGGCCGGGAAGCGATTCAACGCCATGCCGAATTGCTGCCCGATGTAACGCTCATGGATCTGCAGATGCCCGGGATGGGCGGTGTCGACGCGATCGGCCGCATTCGCATTGCTGCGCCCAACGCGCGCATCATCGTGTTGACCACCTACGACGGCGATGAGGACATCTATCGCGCGCTGCAGGCAGGTGCGCGAGCCTACCTGCTCAAGGGAATGACCATCGACGAACTGATCGAGACGATTCGCATCGTGCACGCCGGTAAGGCGCGGATTCCCGGTCCCATTGCAGAAAAGCTGGCCGATCGCGTGAGCGGCCAGGAGTTGACCGCACGCGAGCTGGATGTGTTGCAGCGAATCGTTGCTGGCCGGTCGAATCGCGATGCGGCGGCCGACCTCGGCATCTCGGAAACGACAGTGAAAACTCATGTAAACAGCCTGCTCGGCAAGCTGGGCGTCGCCGACCGCACACATGCCGCGACTGTCGCCATCCAGCGCGGCATTGTGCACCTCAAGTAGCCGCCATGCTTCTGCTCACCACACTTATCTTCGCCGTCCTTGCCCTGCCGCCGACCATGCCCTATCTGGCTGCGGCAGATGCGCTACCCCAGTCGGCGGAGCACGCGCACACCGTGTGGCATGTCGCGTCTGAAGCCGAGTTGATGCAGGCGATTCCCGCACGCGCGCCGGTGCAGAAAGAGCGCATTGAAACCGAGATGCGCTCCGCCTCCGGCATCGTCGCCGACAGCGGCCGCTTCATCGGTGGTGTTGTGCTCATCACGGCAGGCTATTCGGCCGACGGGAAATACTCGCACTACCTGCTGGTGGGCAGCACGTTGCGCGTGGGCACAACGCTGTTGCGTCCTGGAAAATATGTGTTCGGCTGGACGCGCTCCGCCGAAGGCCTAGACGTACACTTCTTCGACGCCGCGACCGGCGACGATCGGGGCAACGCCCTGGCACGGCAGATGCCCGTCGGCACTCGTGTGGAACCCTTTCATTTAACGCCGCCGGGCGATCACGCCATCATGCAGATCGGTCGTTTTGCAATGCCGTATGCGTTGCCCTGACGGTACTTTGTACTGAATATGCCTTGAACTTTTTGCAACGGACGCCGAGCAATGAACGTCCAACGTTCGATGCCAACGCTTCATGCACGCTTAAGGCTGGTCGGAAGTATCGCTGCCGGCCTATTCGCCACGTTTGGCACCGGACGCGCCGAATCGGTCGGTCCTCCCCATGCGGTGTCGCAGGTCTTGCCGTTGCGAAGTGCTGTGTCCGCCGATGGCTTTATCGCTTCCAACGCAGGATTACCGGACAGCCCTGGATACGCGTTCTCCTCTTCGAATCCGCAGTCTGCAGAAACCAAGCCCAGGCCACTCCCGGCAGGTGCACCGCAGATCGCGCCTCGTTCCCAATTTATCTTGAAGCCGGGGCAGGCGGCCCAGCCTCTCGCCGTACGGGACAAGTTCGCCTTCGCGACTCGTAATGCGTTGAGTCCGCTTGAATTTTTCGGATCCGTTGCATCCGCGGGAATTTCACATGCGACAGATAGCAGGCCGCACCTGGGTACAGACAGCGCGGGCTTTGGTGAGCGTTTGGGCGTGACGGTGTACCGCGGTGACGTGAAGAGCATCTTCGGATTCGGTGTATTCCCGGCAATCTTCCACGATGATCCACGCTTTTACGTGCTTGGCGATACCGTTGCGTTCAAGCAGCGCGTGCTCTATGCCGCGACGAGAGTCGTCATCGCACGCAAAGACAGCGGCGCACGAGGCATCAACTATCCGCGGCTTCTTGCCCCCATTGTGTCGCAGGGCTCGGTGAACGGCTTCTATCCGAGTCGCGATCGAGACATCACCAACACCGTAACGGGTATTCTGCTGGCGTACGTCACCAGCGCAGGCAGTGATGAACTCAAAGAGTTCCGCGAGGACATCCTTCGCCGCATCCACTTGAAACACTGACTTTGCACGACCTCGAAGATTCCAGAACGAAATCAACGAAGTGGAGGACAGCACCACTAGGCATGCCTTCAGCAACTACAGAACGCGCAAAGCTTTCCGGCCGTGAAAGTCGCATGACGATTATGAGTCTGTTGCGGCCGCACCGCCGACAGCTCTGGCTGGGCTTTGCCTGCATTCTGGGGGAAAGCGCGGCCGACGTGCTGCAGCCCTGGCCGTTGAAAATCGTACTGGACAATGTCATCGGCCACAAAAGGTCGCATGGCTGGTTGTACAAAGTCATT
>CBAAAH010000186.1:0-6035 GCA_964658865.1 uncultured Granulicella sp. | reverse complement strand
CCGAACTCTTCGCCTTGAGAGGGCGACGTGTTAACCAGTTACACCATAGCGCCACAGTGGATTGCGCCCGCTTCCTAAGAATACATCAGCATGCCCGGGGAAGCAAAGTG
This sequence comes from uncultured Granulicella sp., assembly GCA_964658865.1. Taxonomy (GTDB): domain Bacteria; phylum Acidobacteriota; class Terriglobia; order Terriglobales; family Acidobacteriaceae; genus Terriglobus. The sequence goes on along the minus strand of CBAAAH010000186.1, from coordinate 5,925 downwards.
GGAACGTTAGATTCCCAACCGTTTCACTTCATCGTTGTAATACTTCCGGTACAGGATGTCCCACTCCTGCGAACCTTCCAAAATGATGCGCTGTTGCGACGAAATCTTGCCGCGGGCCGCTGCGTCGATCTTGGCCTCATCGGCAAACAGCACTTCCAGAATTTTGCGTGCTTCCTGCCGCAGTGTGTTGCGGTCCTCTAGAAACTCTGCTTCCGGCGTATCGGCCAACGTGTCGGCGATGGTGTGGGCCAGCTTATTCACTTTGTCGCGGCTGACTCTCATAGCACCGCCTTGTAGCGCTTCACCAGCTCCATCTTTACCTTTTTGAACATTTCCGGAAAGCTCGCACCGGTCTTCAGCATGTCGTCCTGGTAACTCTCCAGGATCAGGCGTGCCTCTTCGTTGATGCGGTCTTCCAGCGAAAGCTCTTCAATGAGAGCGGCTTGCACGCGCCCGATCAGAACCGCGGGCTTGTCGGTCCGCACCATCTTCGTTTCGGTGAGCCGACGCACCACCTGCTTCGAGAGATAACCGATGTATTCCTTTGAGAAGAACATGAGCAAACCGAGCATAACACGCGCCACCGGCGATCCACATCGCGGCAGCAACGATGAGACAATCGAAAACATGCAAACGGAAAGTCTCCACTTGTTGAAGGACGACATGATCGCCTTCGTTGCGGGCAACGGCCTGCGCCGCTTCACGGCCTATGTCGCGGAAGATGTTCCCTCTGTCGTCTTTGAGGAAGAGAGCCCGGACGGCTGGAAAGACTTCGTCGAACACGCCAAAGCAAGCGGCGCGCAGTTCGTCACGATGAGCGAGGTCACACTCGAGAAAGATGACGTCGAGTTGCTGGTGGAGCAGATGCGCGCCCAGAACTTTCCCGGTGAAGACAGCCCCGAGATGGAGGATGCGCAGTCCCTGGTCAAGTACGTCGGTAAGGTGGGCTACCTGCAGCTCGGCTTCGCACACCAGGGCGTCATGTTCCTGTACGAAACCGCGACGGAGTGGTACGACCGCTATCAGCAGTGGATGGAAGCCATGGCCGAGCTGGGTAGCATGGCTCTCGACACCGACGACGACAGCGAATAGCCGTTTGGCGCCCGCCTTATGAATCCGGGTACCCCATGTCTCACGCTTGAGACATGGGTCCGTTTCCACCACAGCAATCCATTTTCAGAAAGTATCCTTTGAGTTCTGTCGCAACCCCGCAGCACACCGCCGCAAACCTCCGCTGGGTCATGCCGGGCGCCGACGAACTCCTCACCGAGACACTCGCTGCAACGCTGAATCTTCCCCTTTGGTTTGCGGCGATTTTGGTGCGGCGCGGCTTTACCGCGGAGACTGATGCACGCGCGTTTCTCGACCCGGACATTGCCACCCTGCACGACCCCGCTGCGATGGCCGGCATGGACGCTGCGGTGCGCCGCATCCTGCACGCCATCACCCAGCGCGAGTCCATCCTTATCTACGGCGACTATGACGTCGACGGCACGCTCGCTACCGTCCTGCTCAAAACCGCCATCGACCGCCTCACGCCGAAGGCTGTTCCGTCGCTCGTCCGTTACCACATTCCCCACCGCATCCGCGAAGGCTACGGCGTACAGCCGGCCGTGCTGGGCGATGCCGCCGCCGAGGGCATTCGCCTGGTCGTCAGCGTCGACACGGGCATCCGCGCCTTTGCCGCAGCAGCCGAGGCAAAGGCGCTGGGTCTCGATCTGATCGTGACCGACCATCACTTGCCCGACGGCATGGGCGTACCCGAAGCCGTGGCAGTCGTAAACCCCAACCAGGACGACTGCGCCTATCCTTTCAAAGACCTGTGCGGCGCGGCCGTCGCCTTCAAGGTTGCGGCGGCGCTCTTGTTGAAAGCCGCAACACTTCCAGACGCTACCGGTCTGCAACCCATCGATGAAGCCACCACGCGCACCAAGCTACTGCCATCGCTGCTCAAGCTGGTCGCCATCGCCACCGTTGCCGACGCGGTCCCGCTGCAGGGTGAAAATCGCGTCATGGTCGCGCTCGGCCTGCGTTCCCTTGCCGACGTACGCCAGCCCGGTCTACGCAGCCTGCTCGACTTCGCGGAAGTCCGCAACGGCGCCGAACCTCCTACCGCAACGGCCATCGCCTTTCGTGTCGCGCCTCGCATTAACGCCGCCGGCCGGATGGACGTCGCGGGCGACGTCGTCCGCATGCTGCTGACGCGCGATGCCGAAGAGGGCCGCGCACTCGCGGAGAAGCTTCACCTGCTCAATACCGATAGGCGCAACGTCGAAGCCGACGTGCTGCAGCAGATCGACGCCCAGCTTGCCGCGCTTCATCCGGATGCGCTGGAACAGGCCGGTTGCCTGGTGCTCGACGGCCACGGCTGGCATCGCGGCGTCGTCGGCATCCTTGCCTCTCGCGTAGTGGAGCGAACCGGCCGGCCCGCGCTCGTCATCACGCACGAGAATGGCAAAGCCCACGGCTCCGGCCGCTCCGTCACCGGATTCCACCTGCTTGACGCGATCACCGCCGCCCACACGGTACAGAATGCGCAGCTCTTCGACCGCTTCGGTGGTCATGCCCATGCGGTCGGCTTTTCGCTGCCATCCAGCCACGTGGAACCGCTGCGGCAACACCTTTCGCGCTACGCCGCATTGCATCTGACGCCCGATCTGTTGAAACCAACGCTCACGCTCGATGCGGAACTTCCCTTCTCCGCCATCGGGCTCGACACCCTGCACCTGTTACAGCAACTGGAGCCCTTCGGCCACGGTGCAGCGGAACCGGTCTTCATCGCTCGCAATACCGTCGTCCGCGAACTCCGCATTTTGAAGGAACGCCATATCAAACTCATGCTGCAGCAAGGTTCCGGCCCAACACTGCAGTGCCTCGGCTGGAGCCGCGCAATTCCCTGGCCGCAACAGCTCGACGCACATGGCATCGCAGTCGGCAGCATGGTCGACGTCGCCTTCCATCTCCGCGAAAATAAACACCCCGACTTTGGCGGCCCCGAACTGCAGCTCTGCGACGTGCGTCTGTGCGCGGTTCTGCCGGCTGCATCGCACCAGAACGATTCTGCAACCTTAATCTGAAGCCGAATCCGGACCGGCGCGTCTTATATACTGATTTGACCAACAGCATGACTGAAGCCAGACCGAAGAGCCCGATGCGGCGCGTACTCATTGTGATAGCGGTGCTCGCGGTGGCGATCCTGCTGGTGCTCGGCATTCGCCGTGCCACGCATGACGATGTGCTCGTCAAGACTGCCCAGGTCAGTATCGGCGACGTGATCAGCGGCGTGTCCACGAACGGCAAGGTGCAGCCGGTGCAACAGTATCAGGCGCACGCAGCCAGTCCAAACCAGGTCACGGCGGTGTACGTTCACCTTGGGCAGCAGGTTGCCCAGGGAACGCTGCTGCTCCGGCTCGACGAAGCCGACGCTGCGGCGAAAGTACAGAGTGCGCTGTCTTCTGTTGCCGCCGCAAACGCCACGGTGCACGATGTGCGCGGCGGCGGTACGCAGGACGAGAATATTGCCTTGCGCGGCGACATCAACCGCGCCAAGTTACAAGCAGACCAAGCCCAATCCAATCTGCAAGCGCTGCAACAGTTGCAGGCGCGCGGAGCTGCTTCCGCCAACGAAGTCGCCGCCGCAAAGGAACGTGTGCTGACTGCGCAAAGCACCTTTGCTTCACTCACCCAGCGCAGCACTTCGCGCTATGCCGCGACAGACGTGGAGCGCGCTTCGGCACAGGCTGCGGACAGTCACGCGTCCCTTGCAGCCGCGAAGCATGACCTGAACAACAATATGATCCGCGCACCTTTTGCGGGCACCGTGTTCTCTCTTCCCGTGCAGCAGTATGACTATGTGCAATCGGGCGAAGAACTGGTGCAGATGGCGAACCTGAGCCGCATGCAGGTGAACGCGTACTTCGACGAACCAGAGATTGGGAAGCTGCATACCGGCGATGCCGTCAAAATTACCTGGGAAGCTAAGCCCGGCCGCCTCTGGCACGGCCACATTCTGCGCGCACCTACGACTGTCATTACCTACGGCACCCGTAATGTGGGCGAGTGCCTCATCGCCGTTGACGACGCTACAGGCGACCTACTCCCGAACACCAACGTCACGGTGAACGTGACCACGCAGCAGGTGCATCATGTGCTTACCTTGCCGCGCGAGGCGTTGCGTACCCTCGGCACAACGTCGAATTTCGTCTACGTTGTGCATAACCGTACGCTGCGCAAGACGCCCGTCGAAGTCGGCGCGCTCAATCTCATTTCCGTGCAAATTACGGGTGGACTCAAGCTGGGCGATACCGTCGCCCTTAACGCGACCAGCAACGTCGATTTGACTGACGGCCTGCAGGTGAAGGAAGCGCGTTGACCCTTCTCTTCCCTGGCCCGGCTTTACGTTGCGCGCCCCCGTGGCCACGCCAGATCGCCACCGCCGTTCTTCTGCTCGGCTTCACCGCCGCGGCGCATACGCAAAGCCTCGCAACGGCTCATACGTTTGCACGCCAAGGCAAGGCAGATGCGGCCATCGCCCAGGCCCGCGGCGTCCTCACCGCCTCGCCACACAACGCAGACGCCCACAATCTACTCTGTCTGCTTTTTCGCAGCATCGATCGCTTCGATGAAGCCGTTCACGAGTGCGAAGCCGCACGCGACCTCAACCCCGGCAACAGCACCGTCACGCTGGAACTTGCCCGAACCTATGGTGCCAAGGCCGACCATGCCGGCGCTCTCACCGGCATGCGCATGGTCGGCCGCATTCGCGATAACTTTGAGAAGGCCGCACAGCTCGATCCCAAGAATGTCGACGCCCTCAGCGACCTCGGCGAATTTTACGTGGAAGCCCCCGGGATAGTGGGCGGCGGTCTGGACAAGGCACGCTCCGTCGAAATCCAGCTCCGTGCACTTTCGCCGGAGCGCGCACATCGCCTCGCCGGCATGATCGCCTCCAAGGCCGGAGACACCCAGTCCGCCGACACCGAATTCGCAGCCGCCATCAACCTGACCCACTCGCCGGAAAGCTACGTCGATCTTGCGGTCGACAAGCGTAAACACAAGGACTGGACCGCCGCCGAAGCCAACGCCGTGCTCGCCATCCAGAAGGACACCGCGCACGGTCCGGACACCATCGACGCGGCACAGGTCCTGATCGATATTCACCGGAGCGGCAACATCGCGGAGCAGGGTCTGCGCGCGTATCTCACCCACGAGCAGGTCTCTGCCGTGGTATCCGGTGCCAGGGTGCACACAATGCTTGGCGAACTGCTGCAGGCCCGTGGTGACACTGCCGGAGCGCGCGATCAGCTTCACCAGGCGCTCGCGCTTGCCGGCAATTATGAACCCGCGCGGAAGGTGTTGCGTCCATGATCAAGCTCTCCCGCCTTCTCCTGCCTGCGTTTGCCGTAGCCGCCCTTGCCACCACGCGCCCGGTCGTCGCGCAGATTTCACTGCAAACCGCCGTTGACCTTGCCCTGCGCAACAGCCCGAAAGTGCGCGGCGCACAAGCCGATCTTGAGAAAGCCCGCGCCGCACGCGCCGAAGCCCACGACAGCTACATTCCCTCGGTTACCACCCAGGGCAGCTACGGCCAGTCCACCGGCGCACCGCTCGGCGTTCCGGTCATCTTCAGCATTTCCGCGCAAAGCCTCGTATTCAGCTTCTCCCAGCGCGACTATATCCGCTCCACGCAGGCGTCAGTGCAGGCTGCGGAACACGCACTGCACGAGCAGCAGATTGAAGTCGTGGAAGACACCACCAACACCTATCTTGCGCTGGATAGCGCCATCGAGCGTAGGCGCGTTCTCGGCCAGGAGGGCGATTTCGCGCACCGCCTGATCGATGTCACCACAGACCGTATCACCGCTGGTGTTGACGCCAAAGTCGAATTGCCAAAATCCCGCAGAACAGCCACGCAGATTCGGCTTG
>CBAAAH010000185.1:0-6053 GCA_964658865.1 uncultured Granulicella sp. | reverse complement strand
CGAAGAGCCAACAACCGCCATCCATGCAAGTCCATCCTGCCGTGCTTCGCCACACCAAAAGATTTTCATGCGGGCCACTTCGCATCCATTACCAAATCCTGCGGAGTCTTCGTTCCAGCCGGCGAAAGCCTCATGGAACCATCGCGTAACTCGTCTATCGGTACGACAGATCCTCGGCCTTTGCACCCAGCACCCAGAACTCGGGGTTCACCTCCGGGAAAGGATTGTCGCGCCATTCAATCCCGACCAGGCGCGCTTCCATCACCTCTGGCAGCCGGCCGCCGCTGCGAAATTCCAGCCACATCGAGCGCACTTCGTCGAACATGTCCGCATGCTCTCGAAAGCGGCGTTCGGCATAATCGCGCGCCGCGCCGGTCGTCATCAAAAACTGCCAGTCGCTGCTTTCCAGCAGCAGCAGCTCACGGCACATCTGCTTCATCAGGCGTTCGCCGGTGCCGCCGTCGCGCCAGTGGCCGGCGGTGCAAAGGTCGCGCAACGCATGTTCCGCGGTGTACAGCCGCGACCACGTCCAGCGGGTGGTTTCGTTGAGCCAGACACGGTCGTCACCGCCTTCGCCCCATGAGCCCTCCGGCAGTTCAAGCGTTTGCTTTGCAGGGTAACGCTGCAGGTAGTCCGCGCAACTGAGCGGCGTAACATCCGCTTTGCCCGCTGCCATGGTGCGTGCGACGGCCTCCAAAAACGCAACGCCCTCAAACCACCAGTGGCCGAACAACTCCGCGTCAAAGGGGGAGCAAAGCATCGCCGGCAATTCGAGCGCGCCGCCCTCGTCCGCCCGCTGTAGCGCGCCACGAACCAGTGAGACGAAGTGGCGGCCGTGCTCGCCCGCGCGCTGCAGCGCGATTTCCGGCTGGTATACGGCCTTGTTGCCCATGTCGATGCCTGGCCCGGTCACGCGCCAGTACCGCAGGCCGCCCGGGGAACGCTTTTTGTGGAAGTCGAGATACGCGCCATCGGCCGGATACCCGGACTCGCCGCTCCATACCTGGAAGCCGGTGCGGGGATCGCGCGGAAATACCGTCGTGCGGCCGCTTGCCTGCGCGGCGGCTTTGTCCTCCACGCGATAGGACTGGTATAAGCCATTCGGACCGGCGGACGGATCTTCCGTGGACGCCGGAGTGACCGCCGCGATGCCGCTGTTGAATGAGCCGAACGCCGATCCAAACCCGCGGCTGCCCTCGATCAGGTGGCCATCCGCGATGAAGAAACGCAAACCGCTTTCAGCAACTGCATGCTCCACCCCGATGCGGTAATAGCCGGGAAAGTTGCGGCCTCCATCGCCCGCCACGGGCGGCTGCCAGTAGCCCGCGGGCCGGTAGCCGCACTCCGGCAGCCAAATGCCGCGGGGTGCCGCGCCGAAGTGGCGCCGATGCGTCTGCACGGCCAGCCGTACCTGCGCGCGCACGCTCTCGTCGGTGCCCAGCAGCGGGCTGTAGCCGTGGGTCGCGCAACAGGTCATCAGTTGCAGCAGGCCGGCTTCGCCCAGCCGACGAAACTCCGCCACGATGTCGCCCTGCAGCGCCTGGAACTGCTGCAGCGCGTCACGGTACCAAGCCTGCCAGAAGCGTGCCAGCGCGGCCAGGTGCGCATTGCCTTCCGCGGTAAACGCCGCCTCGTCCGCTTCTGCGAATTCCACCTTGCGCTGGAGATATTCCGGGAATTGTTCACGAAAGACGGGGTGCACCAACTGCTCCAGCAGAATGGGCGAGAGGTCCATACTAAGGCCGGGCTGAATGCCGTCGCGCTCCAGCCGGCGCAGCAGCCGCAGCAGCGGCAGGTACGTTTCGGCGGCGGCCTCATGCAGCCAGTCCAGCCCATGCGGCCACGTGCCATGGTTCACCACCCACGGCAGATGCGCATGCAACACGATGCTGAGGAAGTACTTACGCTCCGACAATCGACGCTCCGCGAACAAGGGTACATTGTGCGAACGCAAACCGGCGACCCGATGCACGGAACGCCCACGCCCTGAATCATGTTGAGGCGAAACGGTGCCATGGATCGACGGAACAAACAAGACCGGCCTGCCGCTGCCGGCAGGCCGATCTCCGTTTGCGGTGAGGAAACTAGTTATTGGGCGTGCTGCCGAAGCCTGGGCCGTTGGCCGTTGGCGTCGTGGACGTGCGTACTGTGATGGAGTTCGCCAGAGTGAACCGAACCACGGTTTCGCTTGGAATCTGCACCTGCTGGCCACGCGTCACCGCGTTGATGCCCGCGCCAGTGCCGCCGCCGGCCGCCGCACCGATCGCTGCCCCCTTGCCGCCGCCGAAAATGCCGCCCAGCACTGCGCCCGCTGCAGCTCCAACGCCGGTCTTGACGGCCGTATTCTTGCCGCGACCCGCGCCTTCCTTGCTGAAAGCGTCCGTCGACACGGCGATCTGCTGGCCGCGCCTGCTGATACCTGTCATCTGAATGGCTAGCAGTGAGCTGCCCTTGAAGTGCCCGGCGTCTTTGGCATCCGTCACGCTACCGTTGATGCCGGTGCCGCGCGGCAGCACGACAAGGCCATCCTGCACCACGTCTGCCGCGACTGCACCGCTGAAGGTGTCACCAATTTTCGCGGTTTCGCTGTCCAGCGTCTGCGTCACACGCACTGGAACCACCGTGCCCGCGGGCAGCGTCACGTTGCGAAAGGCGGGCGCTGGTGGCGGCGGCGGTTCCTGGTGGATCGGCGTGGGTGGCGGGTAATTTTGTGGCGCGTTGTTCGCCATGTTTTGTGATGTCCGCTCAATGGGTGCCTGACGCGGCGGCGGCGGTAGTGGGCGAGGCTGCACGCGAGCCGTTTGGCGCTCCACCGGCAGGGGCGAGGTTTGCGGTTGCGGCGTTGTCGCGGTGGCACTGACAGGCGGCGTATTCGCCACCACTGTCAGGTCGTTCACTACCTGGCGTACCCCGGCGATGCCCGAGGCATCGTTGGCCGCCAGTGTTCGAGCGGCATTGTTGCTCACCTGGCCTGTCAGTGTTACGACGCCGTCCTGCGTGGAAACCTGGATCGGCTCCATGTTGATGGCGCCGTCACTCTGAATTTTTCCCTGAACGCCCGATGTCAGCGTAGGGTCATCTACCACGATCGCGGCCTGTTTTTTGCAGCCGGCCGGCAGCATGCAGGCAATACATACCGTGGCCAACGCCGTTGCGCGAACCGAATGGAACATCCCTGTTTCGTTCATCCTGTCTTTCCTTCCCTGCGCGATTTCGGAGCAGCCTCACGCCTCTGCTCAAGCCGAGTCTACGGGCAGGCCCTGTGCGCACGAAAACTCCATGCAGACAGGAATGCAACCCAAATGTCGCCGATCCTTCATCGCTTGTTGGTTTGACGCCGGCATACGGCAACCAGTGCTGCGTTGATCGCATCATTCGTACTGCTGGAGCGTTTTGGTGCTTTAAGGGGCCGTGCCGCAGCACATTTAATGCCTTGACCGGCAACCGAGCGACGGGAGACGACCCCCCGCGCCGGACATAGGAGAACGACATGGCAAACGATAACAGCAGCGGCGGTTTTGGGTGGTTTCTCGCGGGTTTGGGCATCGGTGCCCTTGTCGGTGTGCTGTACGCGCCCAAAAGCGGTCGTGAGACGCGGGATGATCTGGCGGCTCAGGCGGCAGACGCCAAGGAGAAGGCCGGTCAGTATGTAGACCAAAGCCGCGAACAGTTGAACCAGTATGTTGCGACCAGCAAGGAACAGCTTACGGACGCCGTGGACAAGGGTCGCGACTACTACGAAAAAGGTCGCACCCAGTGGAGCCAGTACGTCGACAAGGGGAAGGATTTCCTCGCCGAGCAGCAGACCAAGGTCGCCAGTGCAGTCGATGCAGGCAAGCAGGCCTACAAGGAAGAGACCGAAGTCCAGGCGTAACCCGCCGACGGCTTATGGCAACTGGAGGCTGGCGATCTGTTCGCCGGCCTCTTGCGCTTGCATCGTCCACAGGAAACGCCTTCACTGCACGATCAGCACATCTCAAACACGGACGAAAGAACGGTCAACATGCACATCGCATTCGCTCCACTTCCCCTCGCCATGCTGCAGTCACCCTACGGCATGACCGACAGTCAGGTGCACTGGCTCATCATCTTTACCGCACTTACCGCCATCGCCGTGCTGGTGGAGGCGCTTGCCCTGGGTGCGATCGCCATTGTCGTCGTCAAACTTCTTGGAACCATTACGGTGTTGACGGCGGAGTTGAAGCCGAAGATTTACCCCCTCATGGACCAGGCAAAGGAAATTTCGGTCAAGGTCAATGACATTACCGGTAAGGTGAACGAGATGACCAGCCACGTGCGTGATGTGGTGGCGGATACCACGCCCAAGGTCAAGCGTGTCACCACCAATATTGCCGATACCAGCGATGTGTACCGCGCCAAACTGGCAGAAATTGATGCTCTTGTGACCGACACGGCAACGAAGGCGAAGCGACAGACGGATCGCGTCGAGAACCTCGTCTCCAGTACACTCTCCAATGCCGGCAAGGTCGCGAGCAAGGTAGAGGACGTGGTGCTGACACCCGTGCATCAGGCGAGCGCAATCTGGAGCGCGATCAAGGCGACAACCGAGAGTCTGGTGACCAGTTACAGCAAGTCTGCCGTAAAGCCCATACCAAAACCTGTGGCATTTGAAGGCGACAATATCTACACGGGCCTGGAAGACGACTACCACGCTTAATTTAATGAAGAAAGAGGAAGGGTTGGGAGACTGTTTCCCGGCCCTTCCTCTTTCTGTAACGGTCTTTAGATCTCGCGAAAAAGATCCTCGCGCGGGTCCATTGGATTTAACTTCGCGAGTTCACGCAGAATTTCCTTTGACCGCTCGTCCTGAATCTTCGGCACGACGATCTGCACCTCGACGATCTGGTCGCCACGCGTTCCCTCCGTGCTGGCAGAGATGACGCCCTTTTCCCGCAGCCGAAGCTTCTGGCCCCCCTGCGTTCCGGGTGGAATCTTCAGTTGCGTGCGTCCGTCGATCGTCGGCACGTCAACTTTGGCCCCGAGCGCGGCCTCAAACGCCATCACCGGCACTGTGACACGAATGTCATCGCCGCTGCGTGTAAATACCGGGTGCGAACCGGCCTTGACAATGAGGTATAGATCCCCCGCGGACGCACCCTTGGTGCCGGCGTTGCCCTTGCCCGCAAGACGGATGCGCTGGCCGTCGCGCGTGCCCGGCTTAATGCGGAATTCCAGCGTGTCTCGCCGCGTGACCACGCCCTCGCCACGGCAGGTCGGGCACTCATCGCCGACTTTTCCCTTGCCGTCGCACATGGGGCACTGCACGTTGAATTTCATGCGCCCGCTCATCTGTTGCACCTGGCCGGTACCGCTGCATTCCGGGCAGGTATGCGGTGTGCCGATGCTGCCGCTGCCGCGACACGTGGAGCACTGCTCCTGACGCGTAATTTCCGCGCGCGTGGTGCCGCCGCGCACCGCCGTCCAGAAGTCGACCTGCACCTGGTACTCCAGGTCGGTGCCGGGCTGTGGCCCACGGCTGGCTTCCTGACGCCCACCATTTCCCCCGAACATGCTGCCGAAAATGTCTTTGAATGAGCCGCCGCCGCTGGGGCCACCCGGCCGCGCCTGCCGCGGATCGCCCGTCCCCCCTTGGAAGCCGGAAAAATCGAACCCACCGAAGTCGAACGGCACACCCTGTCCTGCGGTGCCGCGTCCACCGCCGGTGTAGACGTCCTGGCCATAGCCGCCGCGCGCCGCTGCCTCTGCCTGGGCAGGGTCAATCGAGTCGGAGTAGAAGCCCACCTGGTCATAAACCTTCCGCTTCTTGTCGTCCGACAGCACATCGTTCGCCTCGGAGATCTCCTTGAAGCGCTCTTCCGCCTTCTTGTCGCCGGGGTTCACATCCGGGTGATACTTGCGCGCAAGCTTGCGAAACGCCTTGCGAATCTCATCGGTCGTCGCCGCTTTTTTTACCCCGAGCGCGCCGTAATAGTCTTTCTTGTCTGGCCCTGCCATCCGTCCCTCAATTCTCCTTCGGCAACCAAGCCGACGATCCAACCGCCTTTAACTCACACGGGTCTCGATGACCTCGG
>CBAAAH010000184.1:0-6073 GCA_964658865.1 uncultured Granulicella sp. | reverse complement strand
GCCAGACCAACGGCCACATCCGCGTGCTGGACCAGCAGATTGCCCTTGGTCATACTCGCCTTTTCGGCGTGGACAAGGTGCTCGACGTACGACTTGGCCTGTCACGCACCAAAGCCGGCAAGTTCTCCACGTCGATCGGCAGCACGTCGTTCGCGATCCCGGGCCTGCCGACCGATCCTGCCGTGGCGGGTGGCCTACCGACAACTTCCATCACCGGCTTTACCGGCTTCGGCCGCCAGAGCACGAATCCCCAGTTCCAGAACCCCGCGCTGCTCGATCCCAAGATCAACTTCACCTATGTGAAGGGAAAGCACTCGCTCAAGTTCGGCTACGAGTACGAGAAGGTCTGGATGGGCGTGAGCGACAACAACCCGCTGTTCGGGTCATTCACCTACGGCGGCGGATATTCCAATGGCGGCGGCTCCTCCGTCTCCGACACATACTGGGCCGATTTCCTCTTCGGCACCACCAGCGCATACTCCGCGGCAAACCGGTTTGAAGCGCACCTGCGCCAGACCCTGCACAGCGCGTACGCGCAGGATGACTGGAAGGTGCTGCCAAACCTCACGCTCAACCTTGGCCTGCGGTGGGAATACGGCTCTCCCTACTCCGAGCAGAACGGCTACATCAGCAACTTCGACCCCGTGTCACAGACCGTGCTCACCACGACACCCGGTACCGTTGCCTCTGCAAACGTCACCCCTGTGCGGGCGGGCGGCGTCTACGGCAGCACCCTCGTCAACCCAGACCTGAAGGACTTTGCACCCCGCATCGGCTTCGCTGCATCGCTCAATCCAAAGACCGCTCTGCGCGGCGGCTTCGGCATGAGCTACGTGCATTACACACGCGCCGGTTCCGGCGACATTCTCGCCATCAACGCACCGCAGGCGCTCTTTGTCTCGGTGAACCAGAACAATCTCAGGCCGACACCGACCAACCATTGCAACGGTACACCCACGGTCGCGCAGATTGGGGCCTGCTACGTCAGCGCCGACCAGGGCTTTCCCACCGGCCTCACCACCACCTTCAATCCGCTTACCGACAACGTCACCTACGTGCCGCGCAACACGCGGGACAGCTACGTCGAAAGTTATTTCCTCAGTTTTCAGCATGAGCTCGCCAAGAACGCCCGCATGGACATCGCCTACGTCGGCAATCACGGGCTTAAGCTGCAGGGCTTCATCAATGCAAACCAGCTCAATCCGCGCAACGGTTTTTCGCAAGCCAACCGCCCGTACACAAAGTTCTCCGACATCACGGAGGCGCTGAACGGTTTTTCGTCGAATTACAACTCATTGCAGGCGCGCTACGAACAGCGCTTCATCGCGGGCCTGACGCTGCTCAATTCGTTTACCTGGTCGCACGCGCTTGACCAGACCAGCGCCTCGCTCGAAGGCAACACGCCTTCCGTGCAGGACGCCAACAACCTCGCCGCGGACTACGGCCAGTCCGACTACAACCTGCCCGTGCAGAACGTCACCAGCCTCATTTACGAGCTGCCGGTCGGCCATGGTCGCCGCTTCCTGTCCGGTTCCAGCGGCCTTGTCGACACGGCCCTCGGCGGATGGCAGGTCTCGGTCATCAACACCGCACAGGCTGGCACACCCTTTAATCTCACCTATACGCCATCCAGCAGCAATCAGGTATCGCCCACCATTTCCAACAGCTTCCGCGGCGCAAACCTCTATCGTCCCAACCGCATTGCGGGTGTCAATCCCATTCTCAACACCAAGCTTCCCAGCGGCTACATTCAGTACGTCAACCCCGCTGCCTACACCTTTCCCGTCACCGGCACAGCCGCCGCAGGCTTCCAGAGCCCTTTCGGCAACGCATCGCGCAATCCTCTCCGCACGCCTGAGTTCAATGAAACGGACCTGTCGTTGAACAAGAAGTTTGCGACTCCCGTCGACAGCCTCAAGGTCGAGTTCCGGACGGAGTTTTACAACCTCTTCAATCACACAAACTTCTACCTGCCCAGCACAATTGGCGGCACCGTTGCCTCCACCGCAACCGCAACTCCGGTCGCTGCATCCACCGGCGGGCAGATCACCAGCACCTACACGCCTCGTGTCCTTCAGTTCGGCCTCAAAATCCTCTATTAGCGTCGAGTAGACATGGCGTCTCCAGGGGCCCGCAGCTTTCGCATACGTGCTGAAGGACAATGGAAAACGCGATTTGTGTCTTCCCGTCAGATCAATGGCAGAAGAGGGATTGAATCCCTGGGTTATAGCAAGGGAACGAACGATCGTCGGTGGAATATCTATCAGCAAACAAAACGAGACTTTCATCGCGGGTTCACTTCGGCAGTAGAGACTGCGAAAACAACCCTCAATTCATTTGCTGTTCAAGGAAGGAAGTATTCGTGAAGCGTTCTTCGAGTCATGTTCGATGTGCATTGGCGGTAATGGCAACTTTGTGCGCGGCAGGCGCACAAGCGCAAGTGAAGTTACTGGCGAACGGAACACTTACCGGCAGCAGCGCCGGTTCGTACGCAGATCTATCCGGACTCACGGGAAATCTCGAGAATGGTGTGGCGTCGAACCTGCTGGGCGGCCTTGGTTCCGGACTGGCGTATGTGTCCACGGATCGGTTTCTTGCCGTGCCGGATCGTGGACCGAATGCGGTTTCGTTCAACGCCGCGATCGACGATACAGCCAGCTACATCAATCGATTTCACACCATCAAGATGAACCTGCAGGTGAACACGAGCGGCACGGGCTTGCCGTATACGATCACGCCGACGCTGGAAAAGACGACGTTGCTGTCCAGCCAGAATACGCTGACGTATGGTTCGGGCGCAGGCCTTGGCGTGGGCTCCGGTGCACCGCCTGCGAATTACGTCGATCAGTTCTTCTTTACGGGCCGGTCTGACAACTTCGACGCCGGTCAGAACTCTGGCAACGCTGCCGATGCACGCCTTGACCCGGAAGGCATTCGCCTTTCAAACGACGGCATGAGCGTGTTCATCTCAGACGAATATGGCCCCTATGTGTACCAGTTCAACCGTGCGAAGGGTACGCGCATTCGCACATTCGTCCTGCCGGCAAAGTACTACGTGAGCAATCTGAGTTCGATGGGTGCGACGGAGATCTCCGGCAACACAAGCGGTCGTACGGCAAACAAGGGTCTGGAAGGCCTGGCGATTACGCCGGATGGCAAGACGCTGGTGACCATGATTCAAGCGCCACTGATTCAGGACGCCAACCAGGGCGCGACAAGTCTGCTTCGCTTTCTGACGATCGACATTACTTCTGGTACGACGCATGAGTATGCCTACAATCTAACGGCGGGTTCGGGCGTAAGCGAGATTGTCGCGCTGAATAATCATGAGATTCTTGTCGACGAGCGCGACGGCAAAGGTCTGGGTGACGGTTCCAAGGCGAAGATAAAGCAGTTGTTCAAGATCGACTTTGCCGGTGCCATGGACGTGAGCGATTTGGATGGCCCGACAGCAGCGACAAAGGCTGTCGCAAAGACGCTGTTTTTAGACGTGCTGACCGTGCTTACGGCAAACGGCTTCACCACCAGTACCGTTCCAGCAAAGATCGAGGGGTTGGCTTTTGGCCCGGATGTGACGGTAAGTGGCGTAACCACGCACACGCTGTGGGTTGCAAACGACAATGACTTTCTGCAGAACTATGGCGGCGTCACGAACTCCAACCCGAACCGGTTTTTCGTCTTCGGCTTTACGGACACGGACCTGCAAGGATCGGTCTTCGTGCCACAGGCGCGGACCGGAAACCTGAACTAGTTTGTCGCAATGCAAACAAGAGCCCGGCTGGTTGGCCGGGCTTTTTATTTGTCGGAGCTCATCGGTTCTACGACAAGCGGGCCTGCTGCTCGCCCATCAGGGGTACGAAGCGCTTGCGGAAGTATGCCGCCGCAAGCGCCAGCAGGCCTAAGCCCGACAGCACAATGCTGGACGGTTCGGGCGTTACGGCTGCCGCGCCGGTGACGGACAGGGACGCCGGTACATCGAAGTAGTTGCCACTGAGGTCGAAGCCCTGCATCTCGTAACCGGCAAGTGTGGAGAACAGATTGACGCTGCCGAAAACTCCGTTGAAGGCAATACCGTTCACATCGAAAAGTCGGGAGTTTCCTGGAAAGAGCAGGTTGTCGTTCATAAAGAATGGATCGTTCGCCGCAATCAATCCTGTGATGCCTGCGCCCGTAATGCCGGTAATGCTGAACGAGCCGTTCGTGTTGCCGGTACCGGTAAGCGTGCCGGAGCCGCTGAAACCGGCACCGGAACTCAGAACGGAAAAGTTAAAGGTGTCCGCTCTGGACGATAGCGGTAAAAGAAGCAGGCCAGAGAGAGCAAGGAAATGAGATAGGCGGCGCAAAAAACCTCCGGTTTGCTGAAAGTAAGTATCTGCTGAGAACCTACTCGCCACATGTTTGAGAAGGATGAATCGAAGAAGAAAACTCGACAGCGTTGCGTCTGAGTGAAGATCGGTACGTTCGGACCAGTGACCGTTGCTGCACCATCGCTGAAGTTCTCCGCTACAGCTCGTTCCTTATGCTTCAAAGGGGTTTCTCAAAAGGACACAAGGATAGGTCATATCCACTTGCTGGTCCCCACTGAATTCCATTTTCATCGGCCAAGCTGAAGACACTCAGTGAATTCGCGAGCCGCTTCTCAAAGACAGGATGCGGTCGAAGCAGCACTCAAGCTGCGCCTTTATCTGCAAGACGCCAATTGATGCCCTGCGCGAATGCATCATGTATTGGCGTTGCTGCAGAAACCGAAACACGAAGCCGCATAACGCGACCTGCCACTCCACTTAGAAGGAATTCAGCAGATCACTCACCATCGCCTGCGCGAAGTCGCGCCCCAACCGCTTCACCGCCGGCCCGTCTTCCTGGATGAACGCGCTCAGGTCCTGCGTGGACTGGAACTGGTCGCGGAAAAGGAAGCGGTCGTTCGAGTACAGCACATGGCCGTCGCGAGCCGTCAGCACGATCTTCGTCTGCACCGTGATCAGATACGACGAGGTCGCACCGCTCGCCGAGTCATAGGTCAGCGGCGCAATGGACTCCGACAGAATGGTGCCCTGCAGGATGGCGTCGCTGTGGTCCGTGCTGTTGACGAT
Organism: uncultured Granulicella sp.; assembly: GCA_964658865.1. Lineage (GTDB taxonomy): Bacteria > Acidobacteriota > Terriglobia > Terriglobales > Acidobacteriaceae > Terriglobus. The sequence continues at coordinate 980 of CBAAAH010000184.1, read as the reverse complement.
CACGTAGCGCGTGCGCGTGTTCAGCTCGCGGATCACGGCGTCGGTGAACACCGTTTCCGTGCGGTACTGCTGCGCGCGCGTCACGAACACGGGGACCGCAAGCGTACGCACATTCCCCGGAATGTGCGTGGCGGAGCCGGCGGTATGGTAACCGCAACCCGTGAGCGACAGGACGCCCACTAGAACGCAGAGCAGAAAAAACTTTGTGGAAAGACGTTGCACCTGTCTATCTTCGCAGACCGACCGACATCTTCGCAGGACATCGTGCAGGATCGCAAGTGCCGTAGCTTCAGGGAAGACGCGCCGTGAAGCGCTGGTCATCGGCATCCATCGATACCCCGGCAGGAAACTTGCGCCCGATCCGGTACACTGAGCAGGCTTATGGCAATGATCGTCGCAGAATGTTTGAGCAAAACCTATCGGTCGGGCAAGGTCGAAACGCAGGCCCTGAAGGACGCGACTTTTTCCGTCGAGCGGGGCGAGTTTGTCGCGATCGTCGGACCGTCCGGCTCCGGCAAATCGACACTGTTCTATCTGCTGGGCGGTCTGACGAATGCGACCGGTGGCAACGTCAAAATCGACGGTGTGGACTTTGCCACGCTGTCCGACGCTGAGCGTACACGGCAGCGCGGCGCGAAGATCGGCTTCGTCTTCCAGCGCTTCAACCTGCTACCGACGCTTACGGCGCGTGGCAACGTGGAGCTTGCACACGAGATTGCCGAAACCGGCAAGCCGCTCGACACAGGGCTGCTGGACGAGCTGGCGCGGCTGCTGCAGATCGACGGCCGGCTCGACAAACGGCCCAGCGAACTGAGCGGCGGTGAGCAGCAGCGCGTGGCCATCGCGCGCGCGCTCATCAGCCGACCCGCACTCATCCTGGCCGATGAACCGACCGGAAACCTGGACACCGAGAACTCCGACAACGTCCTCGATATGCTGCGCCACGCCTCCAAGCAGATGGGCCAGACCGTCATGATGAT
>CBAAAH010000183.1:0-6094 GCA_964658865.1 uncultured Granulicella sp. | reverse complement strand
ACGACGGAGAGCGGAAAGCGCGGCAGCCATGCTTTGAACTTATAGCAACCGGCACCGCGCGTCTTGACCGATCGAGACTTCGGTATCCACGAGGAAACCCTGCGCACGGTCTTGCCGCTGCGGAACTTCGTTCCCCATGTGTTCTGTTTGGTACGCTGGCAATGCTAGTGCCGCCGCCTGCGGTTTCAATCTCCCGGCCTTGGCCTGTGACGCGCACGAGTCAACAACAGTGGAGGTGCAGCATGAGCGCGCATGTGTTTGTGATGATGGGGGTCAGCGGCTCGGGCAAAACGACCATCGGCACTCTGCTTGCCCGGCGGTTGGGGGTCGAGTTTCTTGACGCTGACGACTACCACTCGCAGGCGAACCAAGACAAGATGCATGCCGGCACGCCGCTGACGGATGAGGATCGCTGGCCGTGGCTGGAGGTGCTGAATGGGCTGTTGCGCGATCGCGTCGCAAAGGGTTGCGTGCTTGCCTGTTCCGCGCTGAAAGAAAGCTATCGCGCCGTACTGTTGCAGGGTATTCCCCCGGAAGAACTGGACTTTGTGCTGCTGGAAGGATCGAAGGCGATGATTGCGGAGCGCATGCAGCATCGGCAGCACTTCATGGGAGCCAACATGCTCGACAGCCAGATTGCGACGTTGGAGGTGCCATCGTATGCGATCAAAGTCGAGAACGATCACGAGCCGTCGGCGGTGGTGGACCAGATTTTGCGGCGCGAACAGATGGATCCACAGAAAGGAAGCTGAGTGGCAAAACAGCCTCGATGTTTGGCAGGGCGTCGCGGGTCGTCGGAGATACACTCGGCATCGGCCGGAGCCCGGCAGTGTATCGTGCAAGCGGATGCCGTCGCCTTGTGAAGAGTGAGTCCTCATGGTCGAATGGTGGACGGTGGCTTCTTGCCAGCAGCGTCAAGTAGGAGAGAGATGGACACCGAAGCTGGCCTGACGATCAGGCCGCCACAGAGTTGCCGCTGGGATTTTTTGACGTTGGGCGAAGTATTGCTGCGCTTCGATCCGGGCGAGGAACGCATCAGCACCACGCGGCACTTTCGCGTATGGGAAGGCGGAGGCGAATACAACGTGGCGCGCGGCTTGCGTCGCTGCTTCGGCCAGCGCACCGCAGTGGTCACGGCGCTGGTCGATAATCCGGTCGGCCGGCTGGTGGAAGACCTGATGCTGCAGGGCGGCGTCGATGCCTCGCATGTACTCTGGCGCGCGCACGATGGCGTCGGCACGGAAGCGCGCAACGGCATTTATTTTCTGGAGCGCGGCTTCGGCGTGCGTGGTGCGTTGGGCAGCATGGATCGCGGACACACCGCTGTGTCACAGTTGCAACCAGGCGACATCGATTGGGACCAGATCTTTGGCGAAGAAGGCGTGCGCTGGTTCCACACCGGTGGCGTGTTTACGGCGCTGAGTGACAGGACGCTGGAACTGGCGCGTGAGGCGATGGCCGCGGCGAAACGGCACGGCACCGTGGTGTCCTACGACGGCAACTACCGGCCTTCATTGTGGAAGTCACGCGGCGGCCGCCTTGCCGCCGCCGCCGCGAATGCAACGCTGACCGAGCATGTGGACGTGCTGTTTGGCCACGAGGGCGATCTGTCGACGGAACCGATCGACGCCTCGTACGGGCCGCCGTGCCATACCGAGGAAAGCTACGCCGCGATGGCCGCGCGTGTCGCCGCCGCACATCCTACGATCCGGCTCATCGCCACCGCTACGCGTACACCGCGTACGGCCAACCGCAATGACTGGGGTGCGTTCGCCTTTGCCGGCGGCGCGGTGTACGCTGCTGCTGAGATGCACGACCTGGAGATTTTTGATCGCGTGGGTGGTGGTGACGGTTTTGCCGCCGGCCTTGTCTACGGCCTGCTGAGCGGTTGGCCGCTGGGCGAAGCACTCCAGTGCGGCGTAGCCAGCGGCGCACTCGCCATGACCACACCGGGCGACAGCAATTTTGCCACGCTGACAGAGGTTACGCGCCTGATGCAGGGCGCAGGCGCGGGAGTGCAACGATGAGCGAACGCACAGCCATTAACCTTGCGGAAAAGTTCAGCATGTTTGCCGAGCACTGGCAGCCGCGTGTTGCTTTGCACAAAACGGCGTTCCAATCTAAATGCCTAGAAGGAAGAACCACGGATGACCAAACTAGAAGTGCTGCGGCGCATGGCGCAAACCGGACTCGTTCCCGTGCTACGAGCGACATCGACAACCGAGGCGCTCGCCATCGCACGTGCCATCGCAACCGGCGGTGTCGACGTGCTTGAGGTCACCATGACGGTGCCCGGCGCGATGGAGGTCATCCGCACGCTGCTGCGCGAAGAGCCGCAGATTCTGGTAGGCGCGGGCACCGTGCTGGACCCCGAGACGGCACGCGCGTGCATGCTGGAGGGTGCGCAGTTCATCGTCAGTCCAGCGACCAACCCGAGGACCATCGAAATGTGCCGGCGCTACTCCGTGGCCATTCTGCCGGGTGCCTTGACGCCGACGGAGGTGGTGACGGCGTGGCAGGCAGGCGCCGACGTCATCAAGGTCTTTCCAGCCAGTGCGATGGGCGGTGCAAAGTATCTGAAGAGCCTGAAGGCACCGCTGCCGCAGGTCGAGCTCATTCCCACGGGCGGCGTTTCCGTGGCGACGGCGACGGAATTTCTGGAGGCCGGTGCGTTTGCGCTGGGCGTCGGCGCGGACCTGGCGGATGCGAGGGCCATCGCGGAAGGCAAGCCGGAGCGCATTACCGAAACCGCGCGCGCTTACCTGCGCGTCATCGCGGCGTGGCGGGAACAGTCCGCGGCACGGCAGTCTGACTGAGACTACAGCTTGGACAGGAACGTTTCGATCTCCGGACTCGTCCAGTCCTGCGGCCCGACGAATTTACGGCGAATCACGCCATTGCGATCGAGAACGAAGCTCTCCGGCACGCGTACGCTGCCGAAGCGCAGGTTTGCACCGGTAGAACCGTCGCGAATGCTGAGCAGCGAGATGCCGTACTGCTTCAGGAGCGCCTGATATGCAACAGCGTCGTCGTCAATGGAGACGGCGACGATCTTCACCCTGGGCATTTGTTTCTGCAGGTTTTCCAGGCTGGGCAGCTCGTCCAGGCAGGGCGCGCACCATGTCGCCCAGAAGTTCAGGATCACCACCTGGCCGCGAAACTGGCTCAGCGTCATGGTCTGCGCGCCGTCGTGGACGGTGAAGTCCGGTGCTGCCTGCATGACCTGCTGCGGATGATCCCCTCGGTTGCAGGCGGCCAACAGCGGCAGTGCCGCAAGAACCACTCCCGCGACCGCCCCGCGCCTACGCTTGATCCAATCCGTCTGCTGTGTCCCGCTCATTGTCACGGGTTCTATCATAACGAGCGTGAGCACTGAAGAGCAGAGCAACAGCAACGAGCAGGGCAACGCACTGCCCGAGCAGGCGAACATCGGCAATCCCGCGACGGAAGGATACGCCCTACGCCTGGACGGCAGTGCACCGCGCAGCCGTGTGCAGGCGCGTCCGTCGCTCGATCCGGACCCTGCGGAGCCGTCGACGCATGAGTTGTCCGTGCTCATTCCAGCGCGCAACGAGGAAGCCAATATCGAGGGTTGCCTGCAGTCGCTGCTGGCGCAATCCGAGCCGGGATTTTTGCTCGGCCGGCAGTGGCATGTGTTCATCATCGATGACAGCTCTACCGACGATACGTTTAACCTCGCGACTCGCATCGCTGCTGGTCGCGAAGGCGTACACGTGCTGCGCGCGCCGGAGCTGAAGGCAGAGCGCCACGGCTTTACCGGCAAGAATGCGGCGCTGTGGTTCGCGGTGAATCGATCCGTGGCGCGCACGGCGAAATGGCTGCTGTTCACCGACGCGGACACGCTGCACGAACCCGGCAGCACGCACCGTGCCGTGGTGGAGGCAGAGCGCCACTCGCTGGGCATGCTGTCGTACTCTCCGCGGCAGATCAAGGCCAACCTCGTGCAGCGCGCCCTGATGCCGATCGTGTTTTCCGAGCTTGCCAGCACCTATCCGCCGAAGGCCGTGTCCGATGCGTCGAGTCCCATCGCGGCGGCGAACGGGCAGTTTCTGCTGGTCGCGCGCACTGCGTATTTCGAGGTTGGCGGTCATGCCGCGGTGGCCGATCGCGTGCTGGAAGATGTGGCGCTTGCGCAGCTCTTGAAGCGGCGGTTCACCATTCGCCTGCGGTACGCGCCAGAGGCCGTGGCCACGCGCATGTATCGCACGAACGGTGAAATGTTTGCGGGCTGGACGAAGAACCTGGCGCTGCTGTTCCGTAACCCGCTACTGCTGGCGGCGTCTCGGTTTTTGGACTTTTGGTTGCTGCTCGGTCTGCCGCTGTTGACGGTGGTATTGTCGTCGCTGCTGCTGTGGCAGAAGGGGGCAATCGGCGTGCTCTGGCTGCGTGTGGTGCTGCGCTACTGGACGCGCATCCGGCGCGCACATCCGTCCGCGGTGGACGTGGTCTTGTCGGTTTTCGCGCTGCCGTTGTTTGCCTACCTGCTGGTGCGATCGTGGCAGCAGGTCACGCTGGTCAAACGCGTGGAGTGGAAAGGGCGCCAGTATCCGCAGTAACATTCGGACGCATCATGACACCAGTGAATGAAAGGTCGTTGCGCCCTAATCCTCGCGCAGCACTTCCAGCGGTTTCTGCCCAAGTACGCGAAAGCTGGCAAGCCAGCCAGTGGCGACCGTAAGGCTCGCAACTGCCAGCAGCGCAATCAGGTTTTCGAGCGTCGGGAAATGGTAATCCAGCTCCAGTTTGCGCTGCAGAAAATACGTGCTGACGTTGGCAAAGATCAGGCCGACCAGTCCCGCTACAAGTCCAAGCGTGGCGAACTCCACCGAGAAAATGGCGGCAATGCGTGAGCGCGTTGCTCCAAGCGTCTTCAGCACCACCACCTCGCGGATGCGCCGGTAGCGTGTTCCCGCGATTGCCGACGCAAGGATCACCAGGCCGGCAAAAATCGAGAAGCCTGAAAGAAATTGCACCACGACCGATACCTGCAGCAGCACGCTGCGCAGGCTTTCCAACGCCTGTGCCACGTTGATGACCGTGACCGTCGGGTACTGCCGGTAGAGCGCGCGCTGCAGTTGGCCGACCTTGTCTGGGTCGTTGTGCACGGCACCGTACCAGACCACGGGCAGGCCAGCGAGCGGTGTCTTCGGCAGAATAAATTCAGCGCGCGCGTAAGCATGCTGGCCGTCGGAGCGGATGATGCTGGTCACCTCCGCATCGACCGGATGATCCGGATCGCCTGCCGCGGCAAAGACGATGTGCGATCCGAGATGCACGCCCAGCCGCTTCGCGTGACCGTCGCCGATGGCTACCTGCGCCCGCGTTTCGCCGGGCTTCCAGAAGCGCCCCTGCTCCACCTTTGTACCGGCCGGCAGATCCTCCGACCAGGTGATCGTGATGGACTGCAACATGCGTTGCGGGAAGTTTTTCAGCTTGAGTTTCGCCGCCGGAACGCCGTCGACCGACAGGATGCGCGACGCGACAATGGGGAGAAATTCCGCATCGCCTTTGACTGTTGGCTGGGCCTTAAGCAGCGACTTGACGCCGTCGATCTCGTTGCTTGCGATGTCGATGAGAAAGACGTTCGGCAGCGTCGGGTTGGTAGAAATGCGCAGCTCTTTGGTAAACGCCTGGCCAAGAAACAGCACGATGGCGATCTGCATGACGCCCAGCCCAAGTGCGGCAAGCAGGGCAGCGGAAGGATTACCGGGGCGATACAAATTCGCCAGCCCATGCCGCAGAACGGAAGGCAACGCCAGCCGCGTGCGCGACAGAAAATACCGGATCGCGGCAAGCAGGGCAGCGGCAGTCGCGAGCAGCACAACCAGCACGGTAAACAGGCCTACCGTAAAGATGCGACCGATGAGCTTCGATTCCGACAGCGTGGTCGCGATGACGGTGAGGCCGCCGAGAATGACGACGATCGCGGCGATCTGCGCGATGTTTCTGCGCAAAGCTGCAACGAGCCGCGAGAGCCAGGCACCCGCTGCCCTGCCTTCTTCGCCAGGTGTGTCCACATTGCGGCGCAGGATAAGGATGGGTCGAATGTTGCGGATATCAAGTAGCGGCGGCA
>CBAAAH010000182.1:0-6146 GCA_964658865.1 uncultured Granulicella sp. | reverse complement strand
AGAAACGGATAAGAAGGAAACACGCGTCCTAATCCAGACGCACCCGGACGTGCTGGTCATCCCGCCCGATCCGCCGCAACTGCTCATCAAGCTGGGCCAAGTGCGCGCGCTTATCGGCGGCATCTATCGCTCGCCGGTAGAGGCCACACGATCCGTCGCGATTTTTACCGCAGCGACGTTTACGAAGGAAGCCGCGAACAGTCTGCTGAAAGTACTGGAGGAACCGCCTGCCCACGCCCATTTGATGCTGCTGGCGGAGCATGTAGGCGAACTGCTGCCGACTATCCGCTCACGCTGCGCTGTCGTCCGCTTAGGCGCACTTCCGGCGGAAGAACTGGGCCACCTGCTGGCGGAGCGCCGGTCGGAGTGGCGGCCACAGCAGCGTGCGCTTGTCGCTCGGCTGGCACAGGGCGCGGCGGGTCGTGCGCTCGGCTTCGACCTGGACGAGTATTTAAAAGCGCGAGCCGATGCGCTTGTCCTGCTGCGCCGCGCCATCGACGACACCGAACACACCGACCTGTTCAAGATGACGGAAGGTTATCGCGCCGGCGCGGAAGGCCAGGCGAAGACTACCGCCATGCTGCGCGCGCTCGCGACCCTGCTGGAAGATATGCTGCTGGTGCTGGAGGGTGCGGGTGAACTCGCCCAGAACATCGACCTGCAGCCCGAGTTGCAGCGCATGGCAGAGGGTGTGAGCTTTGCATGGATCGAGCATGCCGTGCGCTCGCTGGACGGCGTGTACAGCGGCATGCGACGCAATCTGCTACGGTCGCTCTCGCTGGATGCGTTTGCAGAAGCCATGGCCAGCGCGCGCCGCTGAGCTCATCGCGCGCGCGATGCCTTGTCCAGCCGGTCCTGTAATGCCGCGAACAGGCCATCGGTCCTCGGCGGCAATGGCACCAGAATGATCTCGCTCCCCGTTGCGTCCAGCGCGCGTAGTCCCTCATACAACTGCGCCGCAAGACGATCGGCATCGACGGCATTCGCCCATTGCCGAACCGGTCCGGCGTGGTTCTGCAGGGTCCAGTTCGACGGCAGCAGCACCGCTGCCTGCCGGAACTCCGGCATCGTCACCAATCGCTGCAGTTCCCCCTGCGACGAAACCAGCCGCACCGTTGCGCGCGTGGCGTAATGGCGCATCCCCAGGCCAGGTGACGGCAGACTCGCCGGTTCGACCGCGCCGGAAGCGATCGGCACGTGCACGTTGACCGTCATTCCCGTTACGAACTCGATTTCCGCAGCGCTGACACCGCCCGCACGATACAGGCGAACTTCCTGCTCGCTGGCCTCAACGACCGTCGATTCCACACCGATCGTGCATGGGCCGGCGTCAAGGACCGCGTCGATACGGCCCTCCAGATCGGCCAGCACGTGCGCCGCAGAGGTCGGGCTTACATGGCCGAAGCGGTTGGCCGACGGAGCCGCAAGCGGCGTTGCTGCCGCGGCGATCAACGCCAGTGCCACCGCATGTGCGGGCATGCGCACACCGACCAGTTCCCTGCCTGCGGTTACCGCCGGCGGCAGCTCCGGTCTGCGCGGCAATAACAAGGTCAACGGCCCCGGCCAGAAGGCATCCATCAAGGCACGGGCGGGTGCGGGGATAGTGACCGCGACTCGCCGGAGCATCGCCTCGTCCGACACATGCACGATCAGCGGGTCCCAGTGTGGCCGCCCTTTCGCGATAAAAATGCGCTCCACCGCCTCGGCGTTCAGCGCGTCTGCGGCAAGCCCGTAGACGGTTTCCGTCGGCATCGCGACCAGGCGGCCCGCACACAGCAGAGCGGCGGCACGGTCGACATCGCCGGCTGTCGCAGTCAGGTGCTGTGTATTGAGCCCCATCTTCACCGTTCTATCGTAGCCGCTCGCATGCAATTGTTCTTTTTGGCGTCCCTGCACCGCACATGCAGCGTTCCGGCGTTCGCGTCTGTCCTATACTCATGCCCATGACAAAGCCGGAGATCGAGCTGAAGTTCTGCGTCCCCGACGTAGACGTCTTTCGCGAACATGCACTCGCCGCAGGGTTCCTGGTGGAAACACCGCGCACCCTGGAGCGGAACGCGCTCTTCGATACGCCGGACCGCCACCTGCTGCACGAGCGACAGATCCTGCGCATGCGGCAGTACGGCGGCGCATGGATTGTCACGCACAAGAGACCGCCCGCGGGAAACGACGATTCGGCACCCTACAAGGAGCGGCTGGAAACGGAAACGAGCGTGGAAGACGGCGAGGCGATGGGCGCGATCTTCGTCGAGCTTGGCTATACCCCACTGTTCCGCTATGAAAAATACCGGACAGAACTGTCGGATACGCAGGGCGAAGGGCACTTGGTCATCGATGAAACCCCGATCGGCAACTTCGCCGAACTGGAAGGCCCCCGCGATTGGATCGATGGCGCGCTCGCGCGGTTGGACATCGATCGCGACTGGTGCTTTACCCACAGCTACGGCCGCATGTTCCTGGACTGGAAGACTCGTAATGACAGCCCGGCAAACAACATGACGTTCGAGGAAATCGGCACGCCCGACACTGAACTCGTTGCGCGCTAGATGTCGCTGACCAAAAAGGCCTTCCATGGCGGAAGGCCTTTCAGCTTCATTCGTTAGAAAATCTGGAAGTTTACCGCGACATCCATAAGAACAGGTACGGGATGACCGTCCTTCATCGCCGGCTTGAAGCGGTACTGATTCACAGCCTCTTTGGCTTTTTCGTCCAGGCCCATACCGATGGGCCGACTGATCGAAACGCGCGTCGGTCGCCCGGAAGCATCGACCACAAGATGCACGACGACTTCACCCTGGAACTTGGCCTTGCGTGCCTCTTCCGAAAATTCCGGATCTACCTGGTAGATCAGCTTCGGATAGGACACGCCGTTTGCACCAGGCGAATAGGTTCCACCGCCGGTTCCATGGTCGCTACCGGGTCCCATGCCACTGCCATCGCCGCTGCCCAGGCCAGTTCCATGGCCATTGCCCATGGAGACACCGACATTCGGCGAGTTCAACATGCCGATGTTCGTTAGATTGCTCTTCATCTGGTTACGGACGTCGACGTTGATCGTCGGATCGACGGCAAGCTTTGGCGGAATCTTGGGCGGTGCACTGGGCGGAACAATCTGCACCGGGGAGAACTTCGGCGGCGCTCCATGCGATACCGGTGCAATGTCATGCTGACCACCGCCACCGTGGGCCTGCGGCGCGGGCGGCGTGTGAATGACGGGCGGCGGCGGAGGTGTCTCGAAACTGATGTTTTTGACTTCCTTCTTGGGCGGGGCCATCACTTTCTTGATGGCCTTGGCGCCAATCCAGAGGATGAGCAGCAGCGCCAATGCATGGAAACCGACAGCGATGCCGGTAGACACCGGGTCGCGCTTGACCGCCATGGGGTCCGCAACGGCAATCGGCTTCGACTGGAGTTCCAACGGTGGCAACTTCTCTGGGAAAAAAGCATCCCGGAAGTTCGCGATCATCGACTGGAGCGGGTTGGAAGAAAGGGCCGCCGGCTCGCCAAGGTTCAGACCGGCTGTCCTATCGGGCGAAGCAGGCATACCGGCGCGCGCCGCATTCTCGCGCGACGCAAGGTCTGGATCGATTTCGGGCGGAGTGATGAGCGTGTTCGCCATAGCCTCGGTCTCTGGTTCAGGCGGTAACTTACCGACTGAAGCTGTTCAGCGGCGACGACCGGCTGAACGGGGTATCGTTACGCAGCCTGCGGACTCTGTGGTCCTGCCCTGCCCACCGGCGGGATCTTTGCAAGCGGCGACATGGGAGTGTCCGTGCGTTTGGCGCTCACAGACATTCTATAAACATTGAGCGATCTTGTGCGAGGCGCGGCACAGACGCGAACCCGCGCCAGGTACTGAATACATTGGACGCGCCAAATTGGCTGTTCGTCACATTGGATTTGCAAACGCCCACCGGCGCAAACGGCGGCCCAGCGTAACCGGCTAAAATGGTACGTTGAGTGTCCAAGCGCAAGAGGCACACCCGGGAGAACGATGAGCGACGCACAGCACGAGAACCAGGCTGCGATGAATCCGCCTGCAGCAAATGCACCCGCGGCAAAGGCCCTGAAGGACACGCTGAACCTGCCGAAGACCGCCTTCCCAATGAAGGCCAACTTGCCGGGAAATGAACCCGCGCGCCTGAAGGGCTGGGGGGAGGAAGACCTGTATGCGCAGATTCGCGCCGCCCGCGCCGGCCAGCCGAAATACATTCTTCACGACGGGCCGCCGTATGCCAATGGCGCCATTCACCTGGGCCACGCGCTGAATAAGTGCATCAAGGACTTCATCGTGAAATCGAAGACCATGTCCGGCTTCGACGCGCCGTACGTTCCCGGATGGGACTGCCACGGCCTGCCGATCGAGATCAAGGTCGACGAACAACTTGGCCGCAAAAAGCTGGAGATGGACGCCATCACCGTGCGCCGGCAGTGCCGCGCTTACGCGCAGAAGTACGTCGATCTGCAACGGTCGCAGTTCGAGCGCATGGGCGTGCTCGGGCGGTGGAACGATCCGTACCTGACCATGAATTTCGCCTACGAGGCTCGCATTCTGGAGCTGTTCTACAGCTTTTATGAGAACGGCTTCGTCTACAAGGGCCTACGCCCGGTGTACTGGTGCATGCACGACAAAACCGCGCTGGCCGAAGCGGAAGTCGAGTACGAGATGCACACGTCGCCGTCGGTGTACGTGCGATACGCGCTCACTTCGAATGCTGCGGCAATCAACCCGAATCTAACCGGCTTGCCCGTCTTTGGCCTGATCTGGACGACGACACCGTGGACCCTGCCGGCGTCGCTCGCCATCGCGTTTCACCCGGAGTTCGACTACGTCGCGCTGAAGAACACGGACGGTAACGTCTACGTCGTTGCGCTCGGGCTGGTGGAGAGCGTCAAGGCTGCCTGTCATCTGGAAGATGCGGTCGAGATCGCGCGGTTCAAGGGTTCCGTGCTGGAGCACGCGACCTTCCAGCATCCGTTTCTGGACCGAACGGTTTTAGGCGTGATGGCCGAGTATGTCACCACCGACGCCGGGACCGGCGGCGTACACACCGCACCGGCACACGGCCCGGACGACTTCGCCACCGGCAGGAAGTACACGCTGAGCCAGGTGTGCGACGTGGACGAAGCCGGCCGCCTGCGCAACGGCCTGCCGGAATACGACAACCTGAATGTGCATAAGGCGAATGCACCCATCATCGAGTTGCTGAAACAACGCGGTGCCCTGCTGGCCCAGGCCGACATTCACCATAGTTATCCGCACTGCTGGCGCTGCCACAAGCCGGTGATTTATCGCGCGACCGAGCAGTGGTTCATCGGCATGGAAACGCCGGTAACCGCGCCCGACGGCACGGCGACCACCTTTCGCCAGCGCGCGCTCAACGAGGTCGCCAACGTGACGTGGGACCCGGGCTGGGGACAGGAACGCATCAGCAACATGATCGCGACGCGGCCCGACTGGTGCATCAGCCGCCAGCGCATCTGGGGCGTGCCGATCGCCGTCTTCCTGTGCCAGAAATGCCACACGCCGCTCAATGATCCTGCGATCAATCAGAGCATCGTCGATCTGTTCGCAAAAGATAGCGCAGACGCCTGGTATCGCGACTCCGCCGAGCAACTGCTGCCAACGGGAACAACCTGCGCGCACTGCGGCACCGTCGGCGACTTCCGCAAGGAAATGGACATTCTCGATGTTTGGTTCGAAAGCGGCGCAAGCTGGCACGCCGTGCTGGAGGTTGATCCCGAACTGCAGCGACCCATCGGCGAAACGCCTGCCGACCTGTACACCGAGGGTGGCGACCAGCATCGCGGCTGGTTCCACAGTTCCCTGCTGAGTTGCGTCGGCGTGCGCGGCTATGCACCGTACAAATATGTGGCGACCAGCGGATGGACGCTGGATGAGCAGCGCCGCGCCTTTTCGAAATCGCTCGGCAACGGCGTCGATCCAGTCAAGGTGATGGACGAACTCGGTGCCGATGTCGTCCGCCTCTGGGTCGCCTCTGTTGACTTTCGCGAAGACGTCGTCGCCTCTGTGCCGCTGATGAAGCGCCTCGCCGAAGAGATCTACCGCAAGTTGCGCAACACCTTCCGCTTCCTGCTCGCGAATTTGGACGGCTTCGTTCCCGCAACGGACGAAGTGGCTTGGG
>CBAAAH010000181.1:0-6163 GCA_964658865.1 uncultured Granulicella sp. | reverse complement strand
GTCGGACAGATTGAACAGAAGGCTGCTGTCCGGCCGTTTCAGGTGCACGATGCAGGTGTGCGCATCCGGCGCTTCCGCGTGGTCGACGGCGGCAAAGCTGCCGGCCTTTGCGGTGACGATCGCACCGTTGTGCATGCTGTCGATCGACCACGCAACGTCGGCTGCCTCCAGCGGTTTGCCGTTGTGAAACCGCACGCCATCGCGCAGGTGCAGCACCAGCGTGCGTGCATCGGACCACTCCCAGCTTTTCGCGATCCAAGGCTGCAGGTTGTAGTGCTCGTCCTTGCGCACCAGCGAGTCGAACAGCAGCGCGCCGATGTGCTCTGCCTGCGCGTCGGAACCGATGCGGATGTCGAGATTCGTGGGGGAATTCTCGATGTCGATGACAACGGTGCCGGCATCCGTGGAAAGGGTGCGATGACAGGAGAGCAGGCCGACGCACAGGGCCATCGCACACAGGGCTGAGGCGAGCCTCACGGCAACGTCACCTTACCCAGCGACACTTCGCGCGCTGCGCCGGTGGCGGCGGGGATATTGCCCGGCAAGCCGTGCCAGCGCAGCCATGCCAGCAGCGCAAACGCCACGGCTTCCTTGGCCTGCGCGGGCATGCCCACATCGTCGCTATTGCGGACCGTGATGCCGAGCGGTTCCAAACCCTCGCGCAGTTGCTGCATCAGCGTGGCATTGCGCACACCACCACCCGCGACGATGTAGTCCGTCGCATCCGCAAGCGGCGCAAGCTGGCCAAGGAAGGGCCACACCAGCGTGCGATAGGCGTGCAGGATGCTTTGCGCGGTCAGAGCGGTGGCGGTCGCGACGACATCCGTGTCGGTTCCGCCATGCTTGCGACAGTCGTGAATCAGGCGTTCCAGAAATGTCGCGCCAAACTGCTCGCGGCCGCAGCTTTTCGGCGCGGGCTGCGTGAAGTATGCCAGCTTCATCGCACGTTGCAGCACGGGTAAGACTGCGCATCCACGGGCGGCGGTTGCGCCGTTGCGGTCATACGCCTTACCGAACAGCCGTTGCATTGCGCTGTCGATCAGCACGTTGGCCGGGCCGGAGTCGAAGGCGAGCACAGCGTCGCAGCCGGCCGGCAGCGCCGTGAGATTGGCGATGCCGCCAAGGTTCTGCAGGATACGGTGGCGTGTGGCGTGCGTAAACAGAACGCGGTCGAGCATGGGAGCGAGCGGTGCACCCTGGCCACCCACGGCGAGGTCTGGCGGCCTGAAGTCGCTGACGATGGGCAGTCCGGTCTGTGCCGCTGTCTCTGCCGCCTCGCCGATCTGCCACGTGCAGCGCAGCAGTTTGCCCAGGTATGGTGCGGGTGTGCCCTGGTGAAAGATCGTCTGGCCGTGCACGCCGCAGAGCTGCGCCCTTACGCCGAATTGCCGCTGCGCCGCAACGACAGCGCCCCCGTACAGTTGCCCAAGCCGCGCGTGCAGGTGGGCGAGTTCCGCCGTCGAGATCGCCTCCGCGTCCATGGCTGCAAGCACCGCGTTTCGGATGGCGCGCGTATAAGGCAGCGGCAGGTGACCGAGCAGCTTCAGCTTCGGCTTGCGGGGGTCTTTTGTGGGCGCGATGCGGACCAAAGCGACGTCGATGCCGTCGGCGGAAGTGCCGCTCATGACGCCGGCAACGACCATGGGCCTCATCGCAGGCTTGTTTGCAGGCAGGCTGGAAGTAGACTTCGATCTTCTTGCAACTGTCGAAATTGGATCCGATGCGCGTTTCGATCGTTTGATCGCTGTCGAAATGGCTGCGCTCTCATCCTTCGACGGCTTAGCACGTGTCAGAGAATCCTGAGGCGGTTCGGCTGGTTTGCGTGCTGCGCTCATTCGGCGATTTCCCGCTTCAGTTCGGCAAGCAGTTGCAGGGCTTCCATGGGCGTCATGCGATCCACGTCGGTCTCGCGCACGCGGTCCACCACGCGCTGCGACAGCGGGGTGAAAATCGTCATCTGCATCGGTGGCGCGGCGACCTGCGCCGCAGCGGCACCGGCGGCGGTAGAGGCATTCTCCGCTTTCTCGTGCAGCTTGAGCACGGCGCGCGCACGGGCGATCACGTCGCGCGGCAGGCCCGCGAGTTTTGCCACTTCAATCCCGTAACTACGGCTGGCCGCGCCGCTTTCCACGGTATGCAGAAAAACGATGCCGTGGGCGCTCTCGCGGCAAGCGACACGCAGATT
Organism: uncultured Granulicella sp.; assembly: GCA_964658865.1. Classification (GTDB taxonomy): domain Bacteria; phylum Acidobacteriota; class Terriglobia; order Terriglobales; family Acidobacteriaceae; genus Terriglobus. Next base: position 3,978 of record CBAAAH010000181.1, on the reverse strand, counting down.
CTTCAGCCGCTGCAGCTTTGCGTCCAGCATCGTCAACTCGTGGTAATGCGTGGCGAACAGCGTGCGCGCGCCGATGCGGTCGTGCAGGTGTTCCACCGTCGCCCACGCCAGCGACAACCCATCGTACGTTGCCGTGCCACGTCCCATTTCATCCAGCAGAACCAGCGAATGTGCGGTCGCGGTGTTCAGAATCGCGGCAGTTTCCGTCATTTCCACCATAAAGGTCGAACGTCCACGGCTTACATTATCGCTTGCGCCGATGCGGGTAAAAATGCGGTCGACCAGCCCCAGCCGCATGCGCGCCGCCGGCACGAACGAGCCACACTGCGCCAGGATGACCAGCAGCGCCGCCATGCGCAGGTACGTCGATTTGCCGCCCATGTTCGGGCCTGTAATGAGCGCGAGCGACGGACCCGTTTCAGACGAATCCAGGTAGCCGCTGTTCGGCACAAAACGCGCGCCGCTTTCTTCCAGCCGCAACTCCACGACCGGGTGCCGCGCCTCGGCAAACTCAAGCATGCCGGAATCCGGCACGATCTCCGGCCGCGTCCAGTTGCGCAGCGCGGCAAGGTGCGCGAAGTTCACCAGCACGTCCATCTCCGCAACGCGCCGCGCGGTGTCGCGCATGCGGCTGGCGGCGGCCAGCACTTCGCGCCGTAGGTCGCTGAAGATGCGGCGTTCGAGGTCGCCGATGCGTTCCTGCGCGGTCAGAATTTTGCGTTCGTAGTCCTTCAATTCGGGTGTGGTGAAGCGTTCGGCGTTTACCAGCGTCTGCTTGCGTTCGTAGTCGGCAGGCACGTTCGCCAGGTTGCTGCGGGTAATCTCCAGGTAGTAGCCGAAGACGGAGTTGAACCGCACTTTGAGAGAGCCGATGCCGGTGCGCGTACGCTCGCGCTCTTCAATGGCGGCAATGGCTGCGCGTCCGTCGCGGCTCAATCCGCGCAGTTCGTCCAGCTCGTCGTCCACGCCCATGGCGATGCTATCGCCGTCGCCCAGTCGCAGCGGCGGTTCGGCGACCAGTACCTTCGCGATCCACCCGGCGACGTCTGCCAGCGCATCGAAGCCGGGCAGCAGCGTGCCCCATCGGCCCAGGTACAGCGTGGCGGCGATCTCTGCCACGGCAGGTAAAGCGGCCAGCGTTCGGCCCAGTGCCACCACGTCGCGGGGACCCGCGGAATCAAGCGCGAGGCGGCCAAGCAGGCGTTCCAGATCCAGGATGTTTTCCAGGCTGCGGCGCAGGCGCTCGCGCGTGGTCAGCGAAGCGACAGCCTCGCCCACGGCGTCGTGCCTGGCCTCGATTTCCGCAGCCTGCAGCGAAGGCCGCAGCAGCCATTGCCGCAGCAGGCGTTTGCCCATGGGCGTGCGGCAGTGGTCGACCGCGAAACACAGCGTCGTCTGCTGCGATTCGCCGGTAAACAGCGGCTCCACCAGCTCCAGGTTGCGCATGCTGACAGCATCCAGCTCGAGCGTGGTGGCGCGCTCGTAGGTGCGTGGGGTGTCCAGGTGCTCCAATTCTTCGTGGCGGGTCTGGCGCAGGTAATGCAGAATCGCTCCCGCCGCGACAGCGGCCTGTACGCGGCCGGCCAGGCCGAAGCCCTCGAGCGACGGCATGCGGTAGTGGCCTTCCAGCAGCGGCACGGCGTATTCCGGCGTAAACACCCAGTCTTCCAGCGGCGTCTTGGTGCGCACGGACACGAGCATGTCGGCGATTGGATCGTCCTCATCGGGCCGCGTGTTTTCCGTGCCGTCGAGTGCGGGTTGCGTGGTGCCGATGCGCAGGTTCTGGGCCAGCAGCAGCTCGCGGGCTCGACTACGGGCGATCTCTTCGCACGCCTCTGCAAGTGATGTTTTGCCGCGAAACTCCGCAGTACGAAACTCGCCGGTCGACAGGTCGAGCAGTGCAACGCCGGCCGCCTCGCCTTTTGGCGAAACCGTCAGCGCGGCAAGATAGTTGTTTTCCGACGCGCCCAGGCCGTTGTCGAGTGCGGTGCCCGGCGTCAGCACGCGCGTCACCTCGCGCTTGACGATGGTCTTTGTCAGCTTGGGATCTTCCACCTGCTCGCACATGGCGATGCGGTAGCCCCGGCGCAACAACTTTTGCAGGTAGTTTTCCACCGCGTGATACGGCACGCCGCACAGAGGAATTAACTTTTCCTTGTCCCGCGCCGTTAGCGTTAGTTGCAACTCGCGTGCAGCGACCACGGCGTCTTCAAAAAAAAGCTCGTAGAAGTCACCCATGCGAAAGAACAGCAGAGCGTCGGGGTGTGCGGCCTTGGCGGCGGCGTACTGGCGCATGACCGGCGTCGCACTGGCGTCGGCGGAGGTGCGGGGCGAATTTTTTGAGGCGGTGTCCACGGCGGTCGCAGCTTCCAGCATAGCCGCAGCGCGCTGTGCCCAGAAACCGCAAAGGCGCCGACCCATCCGGGCCGGCACCGAATCTCAGGGGAGCGAGATTAATTGTGCTTGGTGGCGTCGCTGCCGTGCAGCTTGACCTGCTTGTTGTAGATGCCCAGGATCAGAAAGGGTGCGACCCACTGGCCAACGAACAAAGCAGCATTATCCTTCTTTGCAATCTTGAAGGAGACCGAAGCCGCGATCGAGGCGATTGCCGCAGCCAGAAAATATCCGCTCGGCACCTTCGAGGTGTAGCTTTCGATGTACGAGGTGACCTTACCCTCTTGTGCTTCGCCGGCCTGCACGCGCTTGTCGCCTTCCAGGTTGAAATCCATGGTGTTCCTCCGCTTGAAGTAGATTCCGGCGCGTTCGCCAACCGGTTCATGTGCATGGATGCACAAAGCGTATGCGAGATGTCCTGCGTGGCGCATGTTTGCGGCAGGTCAAAAGAGAGCGGCCACCATTGTGAGGCGGTAGCGGACGATGCCCGCCGGAAAACACCTATACTTGGTGATGGGGAGCCGCATGTTCGGCTTCGTTTGTTTCGACTCTCATGTCGCTTTTCTGGCTCCAACTCGCGGTGGTTTTGTACGGCGTGGCGTCGCTGGCGGTGTTGCCGGCGGTGTTGTACGATCGGCCCGCGTGGCGCCATGTCGCAATGCCCGCGACCATTACCGCACTTCTATTCCACTTTGTGTCCGTTGCGGAGATGTTGCGGGCCGCGCACCACTTTCTACCCGTAAGTGCAAGCGAGGTGCAGGCGGTGCTCGGCCTTCTGCTGGCCGCGGCGTTTTTGTTGGTGTATGCGTTTTACGGCACCCTCACGGTCGGCGTGGTGCTGCTACCGATCGTGTTTCTGCTGGGATTGCTCCCGGCGTTTGCCCCAGGGCGGCACGAGCTTGAGGCCCCGCTGCTGCGTTCCGGCTGGATTACCCTGCATATCGCGCTGCTGCTGGCGGCATATGCCTCGTTGATCGTAGCGCTACTATCGAGCGTGCTGTACCTGCTGCAGGAAAACCGGTTGAAGTCCCGGTCACGCGCCGGTTTGCTCTCCAAACTACCGCCGTTGCAAACGACGGACCAGATTGGCCTGCGCGCGCTACTGGTGGGCCTGCCGTGCATGACGGGCGGTCTGCTGATCGGTTCTGCGCTGGCTGCCGGTGAGTACGGGGCGGTTTACTTTCGCGATCCAAAGGTGCTGCTGTCGTTCGCCATGTGGCTGGTCTTTGTCGGCATGATCGCCATTCGCCGCAGCGCTGGTCTGCGTGGGCGCCGCGCCGTGTGGCTGTCGTCCTTCGTCTTTGTGATTATGCTGGCGGTGTGGTCGGCCAACCAGGTTTCCACGGTACACCGGTTTGCGGGGCGGCCATGAGCCTGCACCTGATCGGGGTAAACCACAACAGCGCACCGCTGGACGTTCGGGAACGCCTGGCCATTCCCGCGGGCGGACTTGCGGAAGCAACGCGCTCGCTGGCGCACAGGCCCGGCGTGCGCGAGGCGCTCATCCTGTCGACCTGCAACCGCGTGGAACTGCTGGTCGATGAGGAGCAGGAAGGCGATTCGCGTGCTTTTTTACAGGAGTAT
>CBAAAH010000180.1:0-6213 GCA_964658865.1 uncultured Granulicella sp. | reverse complement strand
GGAAGCACGCCAGTCTCCAGCGCGGGTGCGGCCGGGCGGGCGCTCGTCTGTGAGTGCAAGCAAGGGGAAACGCACACCGGCAGCCCCAGCAGCGATGCCCAGAGTACGGCGCGTTTCCACGGATAGTGTTGCTGCATGCCTGGTTCTCCTGGGTGCAACGATGTTTCGGTGGCACTGTAACTCGCCGAAATCCATGCTGTCATGAAGGTCTGCCACATGCAACCAAGGCACACGGACGTTCCAATTCTGCATGCTTGGAGGAACCTATTTCTGCATCGCCCGGCAACCTCGGGCATCCAAACCTCGTTCCGTCATTCACCTATTTCCCGGCACGGCGTCTTTCCCGGCGCTTCCGGCGCACCAGGAGTTCCACCTTGCCCGCAGCCTGCTCACTCTCCCGCGTCGCTTCTGCCCTGATCGCTCTTGCACTGCTTACGGGCTGCACCAAAAAGGCACCGCCGCCGCCCGCGATGCAGGCCATGCCGGTGCAGGTCGCAGCGGTATCGCCCACGTCCGTGCCGGAGACCGATACCTTCGTCGCCACCATCAAGAGCCGCCGGTCGTCGACCATACAGCCGCAGGTGAATGGCAACCTGACGAAAATCCTCGTACACAGCGGCCAGCAGGTTGCGGCAGGCCAGTTGCTGATGCAGGTCAATCCGTTGGTTCAGGTTGCCACCGTACAGGCACAGCAGGCGGCCGAGATCCAGACACGCGCCGCGTACCAGTACAACCAGGGCGACCTGCAGCGGCAGAAGCAGTTGTTCGAGGCGGGCGTTATCAGCAAGCAGGCCTACGATCAGGCCACGCAGTCCATGGGAACCTCGCAGGGCGCCTATGCCGCGTCCCAGGCGCAAACCGCGACACAGAAGCAGCAATTGCGCTACTACGAGATTCGCGCGCCGTTTGCCGGCGTTGTCGGCGATATTCCGGTGCACCTCGGCGATTATGTTTCGCCCAGCACGATGCTGACGACCGTGGACGAACCGAAGGACCTGGAAGCCTACGTTTACCTGCCGACCGACCGTGCCGCCGATGCAAAGAACGGTCTTTCGATAGACCTGCTGGATAGCGACGGCAAAAAGGTGGCGCAGACGGCGATCTACTTTGTATCGCCTGAGGTCGACAACGGGTTGCAGGGCATTCTTGCCAAAGCTCCCGCGCCCGCCGGTAGTAACCTGCGTAACGGTCAGATCCTGAACGCGCGTATTACCTGGGCAACGCGGCAGCAGCCGGTGGTGCCGGTGCTGGCAGTGACGCGCATTGGAGGCCTGCCCTTTGTGTACGTGGCGCAGCCGGCAGGCGCAGGTTTTATTGCCCACCAGAAATCCGTCACGCTGGGTGAACCCGTGGGCAACGACTACCCGGTGTTGGGTGGTCTTGCGCCCGGCGAAAAGGTCATCCTGAGCGGCCTGCAGATGTTGCAGGAAGGCGCTCCCGTCAAGCCGCTCGGCTAAGTCTGCGCAGCTTCATCGACGGCCCGCGCCGTCCTTCCGACCCGTACTTAAGAGAGTTCTTTCATGGTTGAGTTTTTCATTCGGCGTCCGATTTTTGCCACGGTCTGCGCGCTGCTCATCGTGCTTGCGGGCGCGGTGTCCATTCCATCGCTGCCGATTTCGCTTTACCCGCAGCTTGCACCGCCGCAGGTCGTCGTTGCGTGTAACTACGTTGGCGCCAACTCGCAAATCGTCGAATCGGCCGTCACCATTCCGTTGGAGCAGTCCATCAACGGGGTGGAAGGCATGCGGTACATGAGCTCCACCAGCTCCAACGACGGCACCAGCACGATCACCGTCACGTTTGACACGGGGTACGACCTTTCCATCGCCGCGGTCGACGTGCAGAACCGTGTCGCCTCGGCGCAGGGTCGTTTGCCGTCCGCCGTCAACAACACCGGTATCAGCATCACCAAGGCGAACAGTAACTTCGTGCTCGCCGCCGGCTTCATTTCGCCGGACAACAGCCTTTCGCCGCTGTTCATTTCCAACTACCTCGACGTGTACGTGAAGGATGCCCTGAAACGTGTTCCCGGCGTGGGCGACGTCGTGATCTTCGGCGAGCGCAAGTACGCCATGCGCCTTTGGCTGGACCCCGCCGCCATGGCCGCGCGCGGCTTGACCGCTCTGGACGTGCAGACCGCGCTCAGCGAACAAAACGTCGAAGTTGCCGCCGGCCAGCTCGGTCTGCCGCCGTCCGTCACCGGGCAGAACTATCAGATGGCCGTGCGTGTCGTTGGCCGCCTTAGCGATCCGCGGCAGTTTGAAAACATCATTCTGAAAACGAACGCGGCCACCACGACCACCAGCGCGACAGGAACGCCGATCTCCGGTGGAATTGTGCTGCTGAAGGACGTGGGCCACGCCGAAGTGGGCGCGGAAAATTACAATACCGATCTGCGCTTCAACTTCGGCGACCAGGGTGGCAATGCCGTGGGTATCGGCATTCAGCAGCTTTCCAACGCCAACGCGCTCGATGTGGAAAAGCGCTGTCTCGTGGTGCTTGCCGAACTACAAAAGCAATTCCCCCCGGGCATGAAGGGCGTCGTCGCCGTCGATACCACGACCGTCGTTTCGGACTCCATCCGCGAAGTGCGCACCACCATCTTTGAAGCGATCCTGATCGTTATCGTGGTCATCTTCCTGTTCCTGCAGGACTGGCGATCGACGGTCATTCCGTCCATTACGATTCCGGTGTCGCTCATCGGTACCTTTGCGTTTATCAAGATCTTCGGCTTTTCCATCAACTCGCTCACACTGTTCGGCATTACGCTGGCGACGGGCCTTGTAGTCGACGACGCGATCGTCGTGATTGAAAACGTGCAACGCCACCTGGAAGAGGGTGTCGCAACCGCACGTGAGGCGACCAGCATTGCCATGGCCGAGGTCACGTCCGCCGTCATCGCGACGTCGCTTGTGCTGATTTCGGTGTTCGTGCCGGTCAGCTTCTTTCCGGGCACCACGGGTATTCTGTACAAGCAGTTTTCGCTGACGATCGCGTTCTCCATCGCGATCTCCGCATTCAACGCGCTGACGCTTACGCCGGCGCTGTCGGCCATCCTGCTGCATAAAGACAAGCAGTTATTGCCCGGCATTCTGAAGCCCATCACCTACATCATCCGCAAGCCGGTCGAGTACTTTGAAAAGGGCCTGCTCAAGGTCATCAGTTGGTACGCCATTGCGGTCGGCTTTGTCGTGGCGCATCGCTACGTGCTGCTGCTGCTTTTCGTCGTCATCCTTGGTGCCACGGGTTACATGTACAACGCCGTGCCGACGGCCTTTGTGCCGCAGGAGGACCAGGGTTACTTCCTCGTGATCGTGCAGACGCCTCCCGGTGCGTCTCTGGAATACACCAGCGAAGTGGCCGCGCGCGGCACGGCCATCATGCGGCAGGATCCCGACGTCTTCGCCACGTTTTCCGTCATGGGCTTTTCGCTTTCCGGCGGATCGTCGCCGAACTCCGGCCTGATCTTCGGACCGCTGAAAGATGTGAATGAACGCACCGCCAAAGGCCCCGGACATGACGCGCACGCCATTGTGGAACGGCTGCGACCCAAGCTCTTCGGTGTTCCCGGCGGCGTTCTGTTCGCGACGGAACCACCGGCGATTGCCGGCATCGGTACGGTCGGCGGATTCCAGTTCATCCTGCAGGATGAAGGCCGCAACACTTTCGGCGATATCGACCGCGTTGCCCACGCCATGGTCGCGAATTCGAACGCTCCCACCTCCGGCCTGACCGGCCTGAATACCACCTTCACCGCCAACGATCCGCAGCTTTTCGTCACGATCGACCGGCAGAAGGCGGAGACCATCGGTGTGCCGTTGAGCCAGATTACGGCGGCCATGGGTACCTTCATGGGATCGGCGTACATCAACGATTTCGACTTCAACAATCGCAGTTATCGCGTGTACATCCAGGCCGACAAGCAATTCCGGCGTAATGCGCAGGACCTGCGGCAGTTCTATGTGAAATCCAACGCTGGCCAGATGATTCCGCTCGACAACCTCGTTGCCGTGAAGGAGACCAGCGGACCCCAGGTCATCAATCATTACAACATTTTCCGCTCTGCGGAAATCGATGGCTCACAGGCACCCGGCCAGTCCTCCGGCCAGGGTCTGGATAACATGGTGAAGCTGTTCAATGCCAACAAGATGCCAGGCATGAACTACTCGTGGACCGGCCTCGCGCTGGAACAGGTGGAGGCGCAGGGCAAGACCGTTATCATCTTCGGTCTCGGCATCCTTGTCGTGTACCTGACGCTGGCGGCGCAGTATGAGAGCTTTGCGTTGCCGTTCATCATCCTGCTCGCCGTCCCCACCGCCATTCTGGGTGCGCTCGGCCTGGTCGCGTTGCGCGGCCTCACGGACGACGTGTACGTGCAGATCGGCATGGTCATGCTCATCGGTCTGTCCGCGAAAAACTCGATCCTGATCGTGGAGTTCGCCGAGGAGATTCGCCGCACCGGCAAGAGCATCATCGACTCGGCCATCCAGGCGGCGGAGCTTCGTCTGCGGCCGATTCTGATGACGTCCATCGCGTTCATTCTGGGTGTCATGCCGCTGTACTTTGCAACGGGCGCCGGCTCTTACGGACGGCACTCGGTTGGAACGGCGGTGGTCGGCGGCATGATCGTCTCCACCGTGCTGAACCTGTTCTTCATCCCGGTGCTGTACGTCATCTTGAGCTCGTTGCTGGCACGCTTTGGCAAGAAAGATAAACCCCTGCCGCCGGTTCCGCCGACCGGCACTACCATGCCGATTCTCGATCCGTCGCACGAACTGCCGCCGCCGCACGCGGTGTAGGCTGACCGTGATTTACGCAAGCAGGGATGGCAGTAATCCATCCCTGCTTGCGGCCTGCGCCCTCTTCCTGGCCTTGCTATGATCGGGTCAGCCATGCCCATCACCTTCCTGAGCTGCACGCGAGTCACCTACGAGCAAAGCCGTCAACAGGAGGCGGAATACTGGGCAGCCAAGACGATGGCCGAACGCGTGATCGCCGGATGGGAACTTGCGGATGAAAAGCTCGTAGACTTGACAGGACATGAGCCGCAGAAGCCAACAGGTATCGCTTTTTTCCGCGTTCCACAAAGCTGGCGTTGAATACGTCATCGTGGGCGGCGTCGCAGTGAATGCTCACGGCTTCGTCCGCGCCACGCGCGATCTCGACCTTTTTATCCGCCCCAGCGAAGACAACGCACGTGCGGCCTTTCAGGCGCTGCACTCCCTCGGCGCACCGCTGGACGGTCTTGATCATAACGACTTGCTGATCGACTACGAACACTACAAACTGGTCACCAGTGAAAACAGTGTCGCTGTCCTTAACTCCATCGGAGGCATGCCCTTCGACCGGATCTGGAATAATCGGATCGATGTGGAAGTGGAAGGTGTTCCCGTCCATTTCATCTCGAAAGCGGACCTGATCGAGAACAAGCGGCAAGTCGGTCGCTATCTCGACTTGGCAGATGTTGAGGAGCTGGAACGCCGCACTTCGCCGCCGCCCATCGACTTGCCGGACCCGCCCTCGAAATAGGTTGCCTCGCGACTCCATCGGAAGGTGGAGCCTTTTCTCCCTCCACCAACACTGTGCAACGGTACAGACCGTGCCGTACGATTGGCGCTGTCCTGAGAACCCATACCTTCATGCACACCACGACCAAGTCGCGCCTCGTCCTGCTTATGCTGCTGCTCACCACCGGCGCCGCGGCGGTCTTCACCTTCAGCAAGCCGCAGCGCGTCCACGCCGGTACCGAGCAGGAAGCCGCCGCCACAGCGCGACACGCGTACCACGAGAAGATCAGCGCCAAGTACAACTACTACCAGGGCAAAGAGAACCCGTTTCTTCCGTCGAACATGACGACGGATAACGGCGAGTTTATCGACCCGAGAAGTTTCCCGACCGCCGAGTACTGCGGCCACTGCCACAAGGAATCGCACACGCAGTGGCGCGAGTCGGCCCATAGCAACTCCAATCGCGCGCCCTGGTACCTGAAGAACGTCGGCCTGCTGAATGAAGAAAAAGGAGTGCAGTTCAGCCGGCATTGCGAAGGCTGCCACGACCCCGTCGCGGTTGCTGCCGGAGCCATCAATCCTGGTTCCGCAAAGAAGCGGCCCTACGACCAGGATGGCGTCACCTGCTCGGTATGCCACGCCATCAAGTCCGTCGATACGCGCGGCACCGGCAGCTATGTTCTCGGCGTTCCGGCGGTGCTGGTGG
>CBAAAH010000179.1:2810-6248 GCA_964658865.1 uncultured Granulicella sp. | reverse complement strand
CTTCGACCCCGCGAAGACCATCGCGGACTGGTCGAAACCGCTACTCGACGGCGGCCTTGGACCGGGTTCCACCAGCGCCTATTTGTTGCGCCTCATCAAGCTTGCAGCCGACCGCTACAAGATCGACCTGAAGCTGCCGTTTGAAGCTTTATCCGAGCCGCACCAAAGGCTGCTGCTGCATGGACCGCCCAGGGGAGAAGCCGGCAAGACAGGATTTCACGGCATATTCCGCTATCTGCGCGACGCCATGGAGGAATCAAAGAGCGAGACCTTCCGCGAGCACTACATGCAGTACATGAGCGCGACCGAATGCCCAGGGTGCAACGGCAAACGGCTGCGGCCGGAGTCGCTCGCCGTGAAGGTCGCGGGCCAATCCATCTCGGATTTCACGTCGCTGTCGCTGCAGCGCGCGCTCGACCAGGCACGCAACTTCAGCTTTCTGGGCCGAGATAAGTTGATCGCCGACCGCCTGCAGCGCGAGGTGATGGAGCGACTGGAATTTCTGAACGCCGTAGGTCTGAGCTATCTCTCGCTCAACCGCAGCGCCGCGACGCTGAGCGGCGGCGAAGGCCAGCGCATCCGCCTCGCGACGCAGATTGGATCGCGCCTGCGCGGTGTCCTGTACGTGCTGGATGAACCGTCCATCGGCCTGCACCAGCGCGACAACATGAAGCTGATCGCCGCGATGGAGAATCTGCGCGACCTGGGCAACACTGTGCTCGTCGTGGAACATGACGAAGACACCATTCGTAAGGCCGATTACGTGCTCGACCTGGGCCCCGGCGCGGGGAAAAATGGCGGCGCGCTGATCGCAGCGGGAACACCGGACGAAATCGCCGCGCATCCCGATTCACTCACCGGCCAGTACATGTCCGGCGTGCTCGACATTAAGTCGAACGACGCGCCACGCGCGCTGAGCGGCCGCGAGATCGTGGTGGAAGATGCGCGCAGCCATAACCTGCAGCATGTTACCGCGCACTTCCCTCTTGGCGTACTTACCGTCGTTACTGGAGTCAGTGGTTCGGGTAAGTCGACTCTTGTCAACGACATCCTGTATCGCTCGCTTGCGAAGCAGTTATACCGCTCGAAAGAAGAACCCGGAACGCATGGCGCGGTGCGCGGCATCGAGCAGCTCGATAAAGTCATCCAGATCGACCAATCCCCCATCGGCCGCACACCACGGTCGAATCCGGCAACATATACCGGCGTATTTACAGCGATTCGCGAGCTTTTCGCCATGCTGCCGGAATCACGTGAGCGCGGGTACAAGTCTGGACGCTTCAGCTTCAATGTGCAGGGCGGCCGCTGCGAGGCGTGCCAAGGCGACGGCCAGCGCCGCATCGAAATGAATTTTCTGCCCGATGTGTACGTGCTGTGCGACGTCTGCAACGGCCGTCGGTATAATCAGGAAACTCTGGCGGTGAAGTTCAATGGTTACTCCATTGCCGATGTACTCGACTTACAGATTTCCGACGCACTGACGATCCTGGCCGATATCCCAAACGTCAAGGTCAAGTTACAAACGCTTGTCGACGTCGGACTCGGTTACATTCACCTTGGCCAGAGCGCAACCACACTAAGCGGCGGCGAAGCGCAACGCATGAAGCTGGCGAAGGAGTTGAGCAAGCGGCAGACCGGCCGCACGCTCTACCTGCTGGACGAGCCGACGACCGGACTGCACTTCGACGATGTGCGAAAGCTGTTAGAAGTGCTGCAGCGCCTGACCGATCTCGGTAATTCCATCATTATCATTGAGCACAATCTCGATGTAATTCGCAACGCCGACTGGATTTTGGACATGGGTCCGGAAGGCGGCGAAGGTGGCGGCACGGTGGTGGGCGAAGGCACTCCGGAGCAGATCGCAAGGATTCCCGCATCACACACCGGCAAGTTTCTCGCCAAACTCTACATTGACCGGCCCGGCAGTGAACGTGGCCCGGCGCCAGCTTATGTTGCGCCCGTGGTGGTCAAGACAGAGGTCGCCAACGCCACCAAATTTGCACCCAGCGCGGAAGAGCGCGCGGCCAAGCGCAAGGCCGCCGCCAAGGCAGCAGCCGAAAAAAGCAAGACCAAGAAGAAGGCTCGTGCCGAGGCCGGAGAAGAACCGCAGCCGGTACGAGCGGCAGCCACAAAGCGCGCCGGAAAGAAGGCCGCATGATTCGTTACGAAGATCGCGACGATCTGGAACCGAACACAACGGACTTCGAACCGGCGCAATACATTCCGACAGAACGCAAAGGCATGTTTGGCGTTGCGCTGCAGCCAGCAACACTTAATGACAAGATCGACGATACGCTCGCTACACCGCTGCACCATCAACCGCACCTAGGTTACGCGCTTCTCGCACTGGTACTTGGCTTTGGGGCAATGGTCCTCACCACGTTTACGGTGCTCGGCATCGGCGCGAAGATGCACGTCCTGCCGCCGCTCACGCACCTTGTACCTGCGGAAATCCCCAAGGCAACGATCCTTGGAGAAGCCTTGGGATACGGCCTTGCGCTTGCCATCATTGTGCCGCTTTTTCGCAGAATGTGGCGCAGGCCGTTTGCAGAAGTTCTGCGCATGAACGCCACGGCAGCATGCGCAAACCTCGGCAAGCTGCTACTATTTGGCGTTGCGCTCAGCGTTCTTGCGCAGGCGGCGGAGTCACTGCTGACGCTGCCGAAAGACATTCCTCTCGACGCGTTCTTCCGCAATCCGGCCGATGTCTGGGCCGTCGCGCTCTTCGGCACGCTGATTGCGCCGCCGATCGAGGAACTCCTGTTTCGGGGATTCCTCTTTCCTGCCTTCGCTTTCGCCTTCGACTGGCTGCGCCTGCCGCGCACGCCCGAGGCGAAGCTGGAGTGGAATCGCACCATGGGTATGAGCCGCGCTTCGGTGATTTTCTCCGGCGTGCTGACCAGTCTGTTGTTTGGCGCCATGCACGCAACCCAGCTCGGCTTTGCGTGGAACGCGGTCGCGCTGCTGTCGTGCGTGGGCGGCGTGCTTACGGTGGTGCGCGTGCGGTTCAACTCCGTTTGGGCGTCATCGGTGGTGCACGTGGTCTACAACGGCTTCATCTTTGCGATCGTGTTCGCATTGACCGACGGCTTCCGCCACCTGGACAAGATGCACGGCCACTAGCGTGGCAGACTAGATCTATGTCCTTTGCTGAAGACCGCTCTGCCCTGTTGTCGCTACTCGCGCGCCTATCGTTCCGGCTGGGCAATTTCACGCTCGCCAGCGGCGCGAAGAGCGACTATTACATCGACTGCCGCACGACTACGCTCGACGCCAACGGTGGCAGGCTGTGTGGTGTTTTAATGGCGGGCCTGCTGCGCGAACATGCACCACACGCCCTCGCCGTTGGTGGGCTGACCATGGGGGCCGATCCCCTCGTCTCCAACATCGCCACCGCGTCGGCGTACTACCAACTCCTGCACGTCGAAGCGTCCGTCG
>CBAAAH010000179.1:0-2800 GCA_964658865.1 uncultured Granulicella sp. | reverse complement strand
ATGGCTTTCTGGTGCGCAAAGCCATGAAGGCGCACGGTACCGGCAGGCAGATCGAAGGCTTCGTGCGCGAAGGCGCTTCGGTGGTCGTCGTCGACGACGTATGCACGACAGGCGGATCGACCATTACCGCGATAGAAGCGGTGCGCAACGCGGGCATGCACATTGCCGCGGTGCTGTGCCTGGTCGACCGGCAGCAGGGCGGCCGCGAGCACATCGAAGCGGCAGCGCAGGGTGCTCCATTCGCCGCGCTCTTTACCGCGGCGGACGTGCGCGTAGAAAAGCTGCGGCAACAGGGTTAGAGTGTTCCGGTATCGCTTGCTTCACTCACCTCGACACCAGCCTTCGTGAACAAAACTTTACACTGCCCACATTGAGGGCAGGTGCGACCCTTGCGATGCAGAATCTGCGAGGTAAGAAACACTTTGCCGCACGCGAAGCACCGCACCGCGACGTTGTTGCCGTACCAATCCTCGTCTGGGCCGAGGTTGTTTTTGTCGAGTTGTCTCACTTGCTGATCCTATCGCACCTTCGCCGTTTTATCGCCTATCCTGGTTCAGGAATCATGAGCGAACGATTGAGCACGAGCAGGACGCACCGTATGTGCCCGAACCTGACTTTCCCGAATCGCCGCCGGAGACCCAGGCCCCTTCAAGGGGGTCGTGCGCCGCAAACGGGTGCGCGAAGGTGCGAGTGAGTACACGCAACCTGCATCGCCACCTTGCGCAGCCGCCTTCATGGGATCGCATGGCAGGAGATCGCCGCATGCGTCCCGCGCACATTGCAGGCGTTCCTAACCGAAAGTACGGGATCGAAGCCGCCCGATGATCGCACTGCTCCCGCCTCCCGCGTAAACTGAAAAGGATGATTCCCACGCTTGAATGGACCGACGAAGGCGTCCGGTTTTTGGACCAGACAAAGTTGCCTCTGGAAGAGGTGTACGTGAACACGACCAGCTACGGCGAGGTCGCGACCGTAATCCGCGACATGATTGTGCGCGGCGCACCGGCGATCGGCGTGTCGGCCGGCATGGGCATGGCTTTGGGCATCGACCGCTCTACGGTGACGACCGTGGCCAACCTGTCGACAGAAGTGGACAACATGGCCGATGTGCTGGCGCGCACCCGTCCGACAGCGGTCAACCTGTTCTGGGGCATCGAGCGCATCCGTTCGCTCTATCGCAAGTTGGTGGCGGATCAGCCCGTCGGTCGCAGTGAGGCCGATCAACTCAAAGCGATCAAAGCCGCCGTCGTTGCTGAAGCCAAGACGATGTACGACGAAGACATTGCGGCGTGCAAGACCATGGGTCAGTTCGGCGCGGACCTGTTGCCGAGAAAAGGCACGGTGCTGACGCACTGCAACGCGGGCGCACTCGCCACCTGCGGCTACGGTTCGGCGCTGGGCGTGATCCGCGCGGCGGTGGAGCGTGGGTTTGAGATCGACGTACTTGCCGATGAAACTCGTCCATTTCTGCAGGGCGCGCGGCTAACCGCGTGGGAGCTGTTGAAAGACGGCATCCAGACCTCCGTGTTGTGCGACAACATGAGCGGATCGCTGATGCGCCAGGGTCGCATTCAGGCCGTGATCGTTGGCGCGGATCGCATTGCAGCAAATGGCGACGTGGCAAACAAGATCGGGACCTACTCCGTCGCGGTGCTGGCAAAGGAGCACGGCATCCCATTTTATGTCGCGGCGCCTTGGTCGACCATCGACGTGAACACACCGACCGGTGAAGAAATCCCGATCGAGCAGCGCGACGCACGCGAAGTGACGCATAGCAACGGCAAGCAGATGACACCGGACGGCTGCGGTATCGAGAATCCCGCGTTCGACGTGACACCGGCAAAATATGTGACCGCCATCATTACCGAGCGTGGCTTGTTGCGTGCGCCGTTCAGTGAAGCGATCGCCAGGATGGACGTGGGCGGTCCGCTGGATGGGGATGCCGTACACGCCTAACCGTCCGCTGGAGTACCGGCCTCGGCCGGTACCGCGCAGTGCCGCGTCCCAGGCCATGGATGTGTTTCGTCCGCGGCAAAAGTCCTTAGTGCGTGGAACGCTGCTGGTGCTGGTGAGTACGTTGGTTTCGTTTCGCCTGGCGCACTTTCCGCACAATTACTTCACACTTTGGCTGCTTGCGCCGCTGCTGGTGGCCAGCGCGGGCACGGCGGACACGCTGCGCTGCATGCAGCCCCGGTGGAACTGGTACCACGGCGGCGTTCTGCTCTGCGTCTACATGGATCTGATGGCCGTGTGCATGATCCTGTTTTTTCTGGTGTATCCGCTCTGGCTGTGAACAAAACTGCCGTTCCGCGCGTTTGAACTGATAGTCTTGGCAAAACCTGCGGAGACCCCTTTCATGTTCAAAGGCTTTCGAGACTTCATCCTGCGCGGCAATGTTGTCGACCTTGCGGTAGCCGTTATCATCGGTGCCGCCTTCGGTGCCATTACCTCGTCACTCACGGCCGATGTCATTACCCCATTGATCGCGGCCCTGGTAGGCGCACCCGACTTCTCCAGCCTTGTGATCCACGTGCCGGTGCTTCATCACGTTGCACCACCGTCACCACTGCCGGCAGGCTATGTGGCTCCGGGCGAAATCCACATTGGCAAATTCCTGAATGCACTGATCAATTTCCTGCTCAACGCCGCTGCCATTTACTTCATGATTGTGCTGCCGATGAAGTACCTTATGGCAAAGTTTCAGCCGGCAGCATCGCCTGCGCCTGCGGCGACCAAGGCATGCCCGCAGTGTCTCAGCGACATTCCTGTACTGGCTACACGCTGCAAATTCTGCACGGTG
>CBAAAH010000178.1:0-6268 GCA_964658865.1 uncultured Granulicella sp. | reverse complement strand
ATGGAATCATGAGCATGGTGATCCACGCGCCCTCGACGAACTTCGCCACCAGTACGATGACGACCGTGATGCCCGTCGCACATGCGCCCACGCCGTTCACCGTCATGTACAACTTTGAGCGTTGGCCGCCCTCGCGCCGCCAATGCATGACCATGCCGGCCTGCGACAAGGTAAACGACAGGAACGCGCCGATGGCAAACAACGGAATCAGCCGGTCGGTCACGCCCCCGAAGATCGTCAGGATGACTGCCGACAGGACGGCCAAAACGAGAATGCCCTCGGTATAAACCAGCCGCCTGCCGCGGATGGCGAAGAAGCGCGGCAGATAGCCGTCCTCTGCGATGGCACGGCACAGGCGCGGGAAATCGGCGAAGGCGGTGTTGGCGGAGAGTGAAAGCAACACCAGAATGGACGCGATGGTGACGTAATACACGACGCCCTTGCCCGCCACCGCCGCCGTCAGCATCGACAGCAGGCTTTGATAGTTCTTCGCTCCCGGGTCGGTCGCCATGATGCCGTACACCCGCGTAAGATACGCGATGCCTGCCAGAAAGATGCCGAGCAGCGTGACGATGACGGCGAGGGTGCGCCGCGCGGTCTGCGTGTTGGGATCCTTGAACGCCATGACGCCGTTGCTCACGGCTTCGACGCCGGTCAGCGCGGTGCAGCCGCCGGCAAAGGCACGGATCAGCAGCCACGCGCCCACTGCGGCAAGGGTATGACCCGACGGCGCGGGTGGCGCGATAACGGCGTGTGGATGACCGCCGCTGACGATCGTCTTGAGCACGCCCCAGCCCAGCACCCCCAACAGGCAGAACACGAACAGGTACGTGGGCAGCATGTAAATCAGGCCATTTTCCCGCACGCCGCGCAGGCTGATGACTGTGAGCAGCACCAGAATAAACAAGCAGATAGCCAGCGTATGCGGACCCAGCGACGGCACCGCAGATACCAGCGCGCCCACGCCGGTGGAAATGCCCACGCCCACATCGAGCAGGTAATCCAGCATGAGCGCCGCCGCCGCCAGCAGGCCCACGTTTTCGCCCAGGTTCTGGCTGGCCACGGTATACGACCCGCCTCCGTTGGGGTAGGCCGCGATCGTCTGCCGGTAAGAAAAATATACGACTACCAGCAGGCCGATGATGGTCAGGCTGATGGGCATGACATAGGCAACGCCTGCCGCCGCCGCCGGAATCAGGATGGTGAGCGCAGCCTCCGGGCCGTACGCAGCGGAGCCGAGCGCGTCGAGCCCGAACGTCGGCACACCGGCGAGCACGCCGACTTTCTGCTCGCTATCTTCCTCTGAAGCAAGAGGTTTTCCCAGCAACACATCCAGCACGGCCATGGCCGGTTGGATGCATTTGCTGCTGGGGTCGTGCATAGTTTTTGGGCAGCGGTGCGATACTGGCGCAGCACCTACAGGAATGGCAGGCGCACTTGGGTCACCGACCGAACGCGAGCAAGATTCGTCCCGAGAGACGACGAATCCGCCTTCGGGGATGGGTTCCCCGAAGGCGGCATTTCAACTGTAGAAGGTAGGCAATGAAGAGAAAGCCAGTAGTCCGCTGGTCTCCCCTGTTGTCAGAACGTGTTGTTCTGGCACTTGTACGACTTGCAACGCTGATTGCTCAGCATTTCCTGAAGTAGTCCACTTCAACCGCCCTGGGCGGACTGCCACCCGCCTAGGGTGCCTAAAGTATATCGGCGTGAGCCACTGTCCGTACACAAAAAATTACGCTTTCAGTTCCACCAGCGTCGCGCCCTGGCCGCCCTCGTTGTACGGCGGTTCGGTCACGCTCACCACGCTGGGGTGCTTTTTCAGGTAGTCGCGCAGCGTGCGACGCAGCACGCCCATGCCGGTGCCGTGCACCACGCGAATATGGCTGCGCCCGGCCAGAAAGGCCTGGTCCAGGTAGCGTTCGACCTCGTCGCGGGCCTCGTCCGCCGTGCGCCCGATCACGTTAATCTCGCCGGGCACGCTGTCCGGCTCGCGCGCCTGTACGTTCACACCGCGGCTGCGTGCCGCCTGGATCGGCGACGGCCCCGGAGCGGCTTTCACCACACGCGCAATGTCGTCCTTGGGAATGCGCATCTTGAGCGAGCCCATCGACACCTCGAAGGTCTTCGCGTCGATCTGCCGTTCCACCTTTGCCTCGCGTCCCAGGCTCTTCAACTGCACGGTGTCCCCCGCGGAAACCTCACGCACCACGTGTGGCTGCGCCGCGGCATCGTTCCTGTCCGCACCGCTCACATGCGCGACGACGACGGAGTTGAAACTCTCGGAGAACTCGCGCTTGAGCCGTGCGATGCGCCGGTCGGCATCGGCCTTCATCTTTTGCGCGACACCCTTGTCGTCGATGCTCTTGACCGACTCGCGCATCTGGAATTCGAAGTCCTTCATCAGCGAAGCCAGCTTCACTTCCAGCTCTCGCGCACGCTGCCGCTGCTCGATCTTGCCCTCGGTTTCCAGTCGGCGCTTCTCGCGCTCTACTTCCTGCTCGCGCACACGAATCTGCGCGCGTTCGGTGGCCACGGCGGTGAGCTGGGTGTGCAGTTCGTCCAGAAAGCGTGCGATGTCGGCACTCTGCGTGGTGACGGAGCCGCGCGCGGAGCGGATCATGCCCGCGTCCAGGCCGAGCCGCTCGGCGATGTTGATACCGCTCGATGCACCCGGGACACCGAGACGAAGTTCATACGTCGGTGCGAGAGTTTTCTCGTCGAAGCCGACCGCCGCATTCACCACGCCGTCATGCTTGGCGGCATAGATCTTCAGTGAGGTGAGGTGCGTCGTAATCAGGCTCCACGTGCCCAGCGTCAGAAAGCGTTCGCTGATGGCAACGGCCAGCGCCGCACCCTCTTCCGGGTCGGTCGCCGCGCCAAGTTCGTCCAGCAGCACCAGTGAGCGGCTGTCTGCCTCGCGCGCAATGCGGTTCACGTTGGTGATGTGCGCGCTAAACGTGGAGAGGTTGCGCTCGATAGACTGCGCGTCGCCGATATCGGCATACACGGCAGAAAACACCGGAAGGCGCGCCGCATCCGCCGGCACGGGCAAGCCTGCCTGCGCCATTAGCGCGAGCAGGCCCACGGTTTTGAGCGAAACGGTTTTGCCGCCGGTATTCGGACCGCTAATGATGAGCTGTTTCGCCACGCCGGGCAGCGCGATAGTAAGCGGCACGATGCCGCTGTCGTTGGCTGCTTCGCGTTCCTTTGCCGTTCGTGCGGCGGCACGCTTTTCCTCACGCATCCGCAGTTCCAGCAACGGGTGGCGCGCACCTTCCAGGTTCAGCGCGAGCTCGTCTTCGCCGTCGGCATTTCGGTGCGGCTTGCCATCGGTAAACACCGGCCGCACGCAACGCAGGTCGCGCGCAAACTTGGCGCAGGCAAGGTGTGCTTCGATGTCCGCCAGCACCTCGGTCGAGCGTGAAATCGACCCCGCCTGCTCGCCGATCGCTGCCGTCATCGCGACTAGGATGCGGTGCACCTCGGCCTGCTCTTCGTCCAGCAGGCGTACCAGTTCGTTGTTCTGTTCGATGGTCTCCATCGGCTCGACGAACACGGTCTGACCGCTGCCGGACGAGCCATGCACCACGCCGGGAACACGCTTGCGAAACTCTGCCTTCACCGGGATCACGAAGCGTTCGCCGCGCACGGTGATGAGCTCGTCTTGCGCCCCGCCCACCTCGCTCAGGTTGCGCAATTGGCGGCGCAGGCCTTCTTCAATGGCCTTGTGTTGGCGCTCCGCGGCGCGGCGGAGGCGCGCGAGTTCGGGGGAGGCCTCGTCTGCCAGCGAACCGTCTGGCTCAATCTTGCCGCTCACCAGTTGCAGCAGCTTGTAGAAGTTTGTCGCGGCCACGGGTGCGGAAAGCGCGGTGACGGCGGCCCAGCGATCCGCAAGCCATTCCGGCGGCTCGGTCACAAGGGTGCGCCAATCGGAGATGTGCTCGGCAAGCTCGGCGATACGGCGAATCTCCAGCGGCTCCAGCGCGGCGTTGGGAATGCGCGCGCGGTCCAGCAGGCTGTTCGCGTCGAACAGGCCGCCAAAGCCGAAATCGACACCGCCGGCAAGGTAGCGGCCCATTTCTTCGGTCAGCGTTTGCGCGTGTTCGATGGTGCGCAGGTCGCGGCTGGGGGTGAGCGCAAGCACGCGCATTTTGCCCAGCGCACTTTGCGTTCGCCCGCTCAGTGTCTCCCGCAGTCGTTGCCACTCCAGCGCGGCTGCGCTGGTTTCGCGCATCGCCGCCTGTCCCGTCGTTCTCTCGTCCATAGTCACAGACCATTAGACGCTACCGGCAACGCCCACGCTTCGGCCGTGCGCAAACGCCGAAAAAGCCACCCAATGCGGCGTGGGGCGGCTTCCCCCATATTTCGAGCAGAGTTTAAACGCAAGAGGCTACCCGGGGGTAGCCTCTTGCTGCAGAGCGCGAATTAGCGAAAGCCGCCGGCGACAAAGATGGCATCGCTCGTGATCCAGGAAGAATCGTCCGATGCCAGGAAGACCGCAGCGGTGCCGATATCTTTCGGTACGCCAATGCGGCCCAGGGGGATCTGGCTCTTCATCTGTTCGAAGAATGGCGCAAAATCCGCGGCACCCTCGGTTGTGACCGGCCCGGGATTCAGGCTGTTGACGCGGATGCCCTTCGGCCCCAGCTCCTTACCGAGCGCAACGGAAATCGTATCCACCGCGCCCTTTGTCGCGGAGTAGACCGACATGCCTGCCATGCCGTTTCTACCAACGCCCGAACCGACGTTGATGATCGAGCCACCCGACGCCGGAAAGTGCGGAACGGCTGCTTGAATGGTCAGCAAGAGGCCCATCACGTTCAGGTTGAACATGCGATGAAACTCTTCCGGCGTAATCGACCCGAGCGGCGTCATGCCATACACGCCGGCGTTGTTCACCAGCACGTCGATCTTGCCGCCAAAAGTTTTGACCGCCGCATCGATCAGCTTCGCAATCTCTTCCGGCTTTGACACATCCGCGCCGACCGCGACGGCTTTGCCGCCGGCCTTTGTGATCCTGTCGACTACCACATCGG
Organism: uncultured Granulicella sp.; assembly: GCA_964658865.1. GTDB lineage: Bacteria > Acidobacteriota > Terriglobia > Terriglobales > Acidobacteriaceae > Terriglobus. The sequence continues at coordinate 1,232 of CBAAAH010000178.1, read as the reverse complement.
CACCCTGCCTGGACGACGCGTAGTTCACCACCACGCTTGCGCCCGCTGCCGCAAGCTCTTCGGCAATCGACGCGCCAATACCTTTTGAAGCGCCCGTTACAATCGCCACTTTTCCGTCCAGTTTGCCCATTGCCGATCTCCTTTTCAAACCGTTTATGTTAGATACTTCGATAACCATCTAAAAGATGCGGAGGTGCGCCGCTGGATTCATGAAAACTTCGATGATCGTTTGAACGTTTGAAGAATTCGATCTACGCCGGTGGCAGACTGCCCAGCAAATCACGCATGGAGCGGTGCAGCACGGGGTGCATGAAGTCGGGTGCGATCGCCGCCAGGGGCTCCAGCACAAAGCGTCGGCGGTGCATCTCGGGGTGCGGCAGCGTCAGTTTCGGCGTCTGCAGAATCGCGTCGCCGACCAGCAGTAGGTCCAGATCGAGCGTGCGCGGTCCCTTGTCGATGCCGTGCGAGCGATCACGGCCGAGCTGCAGCTCGATCCGCAGCAGGGCATCCAGCAACTCGACCGGTGCCAACCCCGTCCGCAGTAGAGCCGCGCCATTCAGGAATCGCGGCTGATCGACCGTGCCGACCGGTGCCGTGTCGATGAATCGCGAGACGGCGAGCACCGTACCGAGCGTACCGAGTGCCCGCACGGCAGCGAGCAGGTTCGCCTCGCGCGAGGCTTGCACCCCGGGCAGATTCGAGCCGAGGGCGACGGCCGCAAGACGTGCCGACCCGGTGTTCGCCTGTTCTGGACGGTTCAAGGCGTTACGCGTGGGCCGTGCGTACGAACGCGGCCGGCAGTTCGCGTGAGGCGGCCTCGTGCGTGGCGGAGTCCTGCCCGACGAGACCCTCTTCAAACACCGGGGCCAGCTCCCATGCGGAGCGGTCCTTCATCAGCCGGCTTACCAGCGCGGTGTGCATGGCGTGTCCCGCGCGTTCAGCCACCACGCGGCCCTGGATGCGTCGTCCTGCCAGGGCCAGATCGCCGATCAGGTCCAGCACCTTGTGCCGCACAAATTCATCGTCGAAGCGCAGCGGACCGTTCTGCACCGCGCCGCTGCCGATCAGGATGGCGCAGGCGTCCGTCGCGCCGCGGATCAGGCCCATGTTGCGCAGCATCGGCTCGTCTTCACGAAAGCCGAAGGTGCGCGCCGGTGCGATCAGATCGGCATAGGCACCGGTATCGAGATCGCCCAGGAAGCGCGACGATCCGATGGGACGGGGGAAATCGA
>CBAAAH010000177.1:0-6275 GCA_964658865.1 uncultured Granulicella sp. | reverse complement strand
CATGATGGTCAAGGTCGATCCGCACTCGCCGGGTAAGTTCCGCGTAGACGGCACGGTGCCGAACTTTGAGAAGTTCGGCCAGGCCTTTAGCTGCAAGCAGGGCACGCCCATGTACCCCACCGCGGGAACGGCCTGCCGCGTCTGGTAACCGCCCGTCAAAACAACAAACAGCAAGGCCCGGCGATAATGCCGGGCCTTGCTGTTGGCAGGGTCGTTATGATGAAGCGATGCATCGCATTCATATCGTGACGACCGGCGGAACCATGGAGAAACGGTACGTGGAAACCGACGGCCTGATGCAGAACACGGAATCTCAGATTCCGCGCTGCCTGTCGCGGCTGCGCCTGCCGCAAACCGAGGTCACGGTCGAAACCCTGATGAACAAGGATTCGTTGCTGATGACCGAGGAAGACCGCAAACGGATCGCCGAACGCGTCTCCGCCGCCCTCACGCACGGCCTGCCGGTGGTGGTGACGCACGGCACCGACACCATGGTCGAAAGCGGCCTCGCCGTCGCGTCCCACGTGCACGATCTGCGGGTTCCCGTCGTGTTCACCGGGGCCATGACGCCGTTCGGCATCGAAGGCTCGGACGCCATGCAAAACTTGACGGAGGCACTACTCTCCACACGCCTGCTCGCACCCGGCGTGTGGCTGGTCTTCCACGGCGAGGTCTTTCCCATCGCACAGGTACGCAAGGACCGCGAACGCAGCCGCTTTGTGCGGAGTTGATCGGGGAGGCGTACACATGGCAATGAAACGAAGCAACAGTTCTTCACGTTCGCAGCAAACGCCGCGAAACAGGTAAACTGGAACGCACGTGCGGGAGTGGCGAAATTGGCAGACGCACCAGACTTAGGATCTGGCGGAGCGATCCGTAGGGGTTCAAGTCCCCTCTCCCGCACCAAGGGTTCGTTCGGAACGACCTGTTCCAGGGAACTGCTGGTTCTTTGCGCTTGAAGCCGTGCCTGGTGTGCGGACGACAAAACTCGGTGTGGCAGACGATTGCCCACCCACATGGCTGTACAGCACCCTTGCGGACACACGCAGTGCAGCACTTCTTCTTTCAAAGGGAACAACGATGAGCGAGCAGCAGGAACCGACGATCCGCGTGACGGAGTCTGAAGATTACAACGATCTGTACGCCAACAGCGTGCAGGTACGCATGAGCGTTTGGGACTTTCACCTCATCTTCGGCACGATGCAGAGCGCAACGCCGGAGGAAGTGAGCTTCACCAGCAAGCAGGGTATCTACCTGAGTCCGCAGCAAGCCAAGGCGCTGTTCAACATTCTGGGCCAGAACCTGGCGCAGTACGAAGGCACCTTCGGCGAACTGAAGCTGGAGCCGCAGTTCAACAACGGCGGTTCGGTCAACTAGCTGCCGGCCGTGGCCACGCGCCACGGTAGGCCGTAGCTGAAACGCAAGGCAGGAAGCAGGGAGTTGAAAGGCTGATCCAGGCGCACAACACGTGCCGGCAGCCTGTCTTCCCTGCTTCCTTTTTGCTGCCCTCTGCCGCAGCGGTCAACCGCCTCACCACGTTTGTTCCGATATCTTCTGTCGCCTCATCGTTTAAAGGTTTATGCCCCATTTTCCTCGCAGAGCCGCATCTTCCCTGTCTACGCAAACGCCGCTCTGGCTGGTGTTTGCGCCGGTGTGCATGGCCGTCTACCTGCTGCACTTGACACTGCTGCACCTGCCTTATTTCTGGGATGAGGGCGGTTATTACATCCCGGCGGCGTGGGATTTTTATCGCGTCGGCACGCTCATTCCACAAACCACCATGAGCAACGCACACCCGCCGCTGCCCAGCCTGCTGCTCGCCGCGTGGTGGAAACTCACGGGCTTTCACGTGTACAGCACACGGCTGTTCGTCTGCATCGTGGCAAGCGTTGCGCTGGTGGGTGCATTCCGGCTAGCGCGGCTACTGGCAGGCGAAACGACGGCGTGGGTCGTGCTTGGGCTGACGGCCGTCTATCCCGTTTGGTTTGCGCAAAGCACCCTCGCACACGCGGACATGTTCGCCGCGGTATTCACGCTTTGGGCGCTGTCGTCCTATGTGCAGCGGCCTGGCTGGGTTCGCGGCGCGCCACGGCTGCGGACGAGCGCGATCGGCACCGGCGTGCTGTTTTCTCTTGCCGCGCTCAGCAAGGAAACGGCGATCGTCGTGCCGGCAAGCCTGTTTTGCTACGAAGCTTGGCGGTGCTGGCGGCAACGGAGCGAGACGCCGGGTCATCGCGTTTTTCTTGCCGCAACAGCCGCGCCGATCGTTCCATTATCGGCGTGGTACGCGTATCACCGCTTCAAGACCGGGTTCACCTTCGGCAATCCGGAATACCTGCGCTACAACGCCACGGCAAACCTCTCTGCCGTGCGCGTGCTTTGGTCGCTATGGCACCGGTTCAATCATCTGGCGACGCACCTGAATTTGTATGTGCCGGTGCTGTTGACGCTGGTCGTTGTGTTCTTGCCGCGCGAACGCAAGGAACCCTTGATGGCGCGAGGCGCCGTGGGCGCGCTGGCGACGGTGCTGGCGGTGCACTGGGTGGCGTTCGCGGTGCTGGGCGGCGCTCTGCTCACACGTTATCTGTTGCCGGCGTACCCGGTACTGTTGCTGCTGTGCGTGGTCGTGTGGCAGCGGCATACGCGCTGGTGGCCCGTCATCGCGGGTTTATCGCTGGCGGCGTTCGCGGTCGGCTGTGAGGTCAACCCACCGTATCCCTTTGCGCCGGAAGACAACCTCGCCTATCGCGACATGATCGTGCTGCACCAGCATGCGATCCAGCGATTGCAGACGGCGTATCCCGGTGCGACCGTGCTGACCGCGTGGCCCGTCGCGGCAGACCTGCAGCGGCCGGAACTGGGCTACCTGCGCGTGCCCATGAAGACGGTCGAACTGCAGAACTTCACGCCCGATGAGGTGCGCAAAGCAGCGGAAGATCCCGGCCGTTATGACGTCGCGCTCGTGTTTTCAACCAAGTACAACCCACCGCCGGGCGGCCTGAACTTATCAACTGCAAACACTAATGATGCCCTCTACTTCGATGCGCACCGCGATCTGTTGCCGGGAGAAATCGCCCGAGCCCTGGGCGGAACCGTCGTCTGGCAGGAGGAACGAAAGGGCCAATGGGCTGCCTTGCTGCACTTTCACCGCAGCTATGATGCATGGCTAGGCTACGACGGAACCGCCTCGCACAGGGGTCTCCGAAGCGCCAAACTATAATGGGGTCAGTGCGAATGCGTCGAACAGCTTGTCGGTTGTGGTGCTGTCTTTCTCTGGTGTTGCTGATGTGCCTACCCATGGCGCACGCGCAGGAAGATACGGGCGGACGTGTACTGCTGGTGCTGCCATTCGACAATCGCACCGGCCAGCCCGGTCTGGACTGGGTCGGGGAGTCGTTTGCCGAGACGCTCGACCAACGCCTCAGCTCGGCGGGCTACCTGACCATCTCACGCGACGACCGCGACTATGCGCTGGACCACCTCGGTCTGCCGCTCGGATTTCGACCGTCGCGCGCCACAACGATCCGCATCGCGCAGACGCTGGACGCGGAGTACGTAATCGTCGGTCACTTCAGCATGCAGGGCCAGCGCGTGGTGGCACAGGCGCAGGTGCTGCAGGTCAATCAGTTGCGCATGAGCCAGCCGGTGGAAGAGTCGACCGATCTGAAGCGCCTGCTGGACCTGGAAAACGCGATTGCGTGGAAGTGCGCGCGACAGATCGATCCCAAATTCCCCGTGGCACTGGGCACGTTTCTGGCTGCGTCGAACAAGCTGAAGCTCGATGCCTACGAAAACTACATTCGCGGCATTACGACGCAGAACAACGACGAGCGCATCAAGCGGTTGAAGGCCGCGGTCGCCAGCGATTCGGGCTACGTCGCAGCGCTGCTTGCCCTGGGCAAGGCGCAATATGCTGCGCGCGATTTCGACGGCGCCGCCGCCACACTGGCAAAGATACCGAACGGCAGCACCGCCGCTCTTGAGGCAAACTTCTACCGCGGTCTCGCACGCTTCAACTCCGCGCGGTATGCCGAGGCCGAGGGTGCCTTTGCCTTTGTGGCGAGCAGGTTACCTCTGCCCGAAGTGGTGAACGACGAGGGTGTGGCACAGGCCCGCCAGAAGAAAGACGGTTCGGTGCTGCTGCAACGCGCCTCTGCGGCCGACCCGCAGGACGGCGACTACCACTTCAATGTCGCGGTAGCCCTGCGGCGCAAGGGCGATCTTGCCGCCTCGAAAAATGAAGCGGAGCAGGCCGCAAAGCTGCGTCCCACGGATAACGAGGCAAAGCTGCTGCTGGCAACGCTGAACAACGCTCCTGGGACGAGCAGCGCGCTCGAACTGCAGGAGCGCATTCGCCGCACCTATTCTGAAGCGGGTGTGCGCCAGGCCGCCTTCCAGGTCGACCAGATGCGCCTGGCAAAGAGCAGCACCCTGCCGCCGGCGGAACGAGCCAAGGCTCTGACGCAAAGCGGGCGAGATTACCTGAATGCCGGCCTGATGCTGGAAGCGGAACGGGAGTTCCAACAGGCGATCCAGGCCGATCCCGCGTCGGCACCGGCTCACCTTGCGTTGGCCGAGGTGCGGGAGCGCTCCGGCAACGGCCCGCAAGCACGTGCAGAGGCGCAAAAGGCGGCTGACCTGTCGCCATCCGCTTCTGCCTATCTATTGCTTGCAAGGGTCGACCTGCAGGCGGGCAACCTGGTGGGCAGCGCCGCGGAAGTGGGTAGCGCATTGAAATTGGAGCCAAGAAATGCCGCCGCCCTCCAGTTACGCACGGCGCTGCAGGCAAAAGGACAATCCATTCCATGAGTAGTCTGCGTCGGCGGATTCTGCGGACCGTCACTGCTGGCTTGTTTGCTCTGCTCGGAACTGCGGCAGGATTGGCCACCCCTGTTCCGCTTGTGGAGGCGACGTCCCCCGGACGCGCCCAGGCGAGCCGTCCGCTTGTGGTGGAAGTGATGCTGCACGACACCCTGCAGGCAGTGAGTGCAGACTCCTTTCGCACCACGATGCAGGCGGCAAACCGGCTCAAGCCGGTGGCCATCATCGTGAACCTGAGCACGCCCGGCGGCCTAGCAGAAAGCGCCTCGGCGATCGCATCCGTGATCGACCATTCGCGCGCACCGGTCATCGTGTACATGCGCGAACCCGGAACGCACGTAAGCGGCGAAGGCCTGCGCGTGCTGCAGAGCGGCGACGTTCGCGCCATGGGGTCACAAACGGCACTGGTTCCCGCCCTGGCGCGCACTTCTACGCGACCTGCTGCCGTGGCACGGGAACAGGCCTCACTGCTGCAAGCCCTGGGTGCCGAGGCAACCAGGCACAGCCGTCCCCTGAACGGCATTCGTGGACTGCTGGATAACCGCGACACTATCGGCCCCGCGGAAGCTCTGCGGGCCGGCGCGATCGACATGGTTGCACCGACGGAAGATAAGCTACTGGCATCGTTGAATGGTGTCACCGTACGTCGTGCGAATGGAACAACCGTGACGCTACAGCTTACAGACGGGTTTGTCACGCTTCTGCCCATGACGCTTCGCGAACACATGATGCGGGCGCTGATGAACCCCGATCTGACAGTGCTGCTGCTCGCACTGGGTGGCCTGCTGCTGTATTTGGAGGTGAATACGCCGGGTGGCGTCGTGCCGGGCGCGGCGGGCCTGCTGCTGGTGCTGCTGGCAATGTATGCGCTTTACCACATGCCCCTGCGCTGGGAAGGCCTGCTGCTGCTGACCGCCGCCGGTCTTCTGCTGCTGGCGGAAGCGCACTTCCAGCGCGGCATGGTGTTTGCCCTGCTTGCCATGTTCACGCTGGTGGTGGGGCTGCGCCTGCTGGTGAAGGCTCCCATCGCCGAGCTTGAGGTGAACTGGGGAACGGCGATCGGCGCGGGCATCGGTTTCGGCGGGGTGACGGCAGGCCTGCTTCTGCTCGGCCTCAAGGCACGCCGGTATAAGGTGCGCACCGGCGCCGAGGCCATGCTGGGCTGGTTCGCCGTAACGCAAACGCCGCTTGCGCCGGAAGGCGAGATCCTGGTGCGTGGCGAACTTTGGCGGGCGCGGCTAAGCGGCACGGACGCGTACCTGGCGGCGGGCGAAGCGGTCAAAGTCGAGCGGGCCCTGGGCGCGATTCTGCTGGAGGTTGCGCCGCTGCCGAACCTGCAGAGCCATTGAGGAGCAGCGGAACGGGAACGCAAGAGTGGAAGTTCTGGCGCATGCGTCCTTTTGCCGCATTTCTGCACGCGTGGCGACGGGTCACTAACGTAAACTGGACAGGAA
>CBAAAH010000176.1:4464-6280 GCA_964658865.1 uncultured Granulicella sp. | reverse complement strand
AAGGTAGAGGAAGAGAGAAGAGTCCGCAAGGAAGGAAAGTCGCCTTAATGGGGACTCATCCATCACGCTAATTGCTCTTCTTCCTTTACTTCGTCCAACTCTGCTCTCTTCTTTCTTTTTCTCTGCTTTCTTCCACTCTTCTCTTTTCTCTTCCTTCTCCCGCCGCCGACTATACTTATCGAAGCCATGAGTCAGGACTTCGCACGTATCATCGACATTCAGCAGATCATGCGTTTGCTGCCGCACCGTTACCCGTTTCTGCTGATCGATCGTGTAATCGAGGTCGAACCGAGGCAGCGCATCGTCGCCATCAAGAATGTGACCGTGAACGAGCCGCATTTTCAGGGGCATTTTCCGGATTACCCGCTGATGCCGGGCGTGCTCATCGTCGAGGCAATTGCGCAGGCCGGCGGTGTTCTGCTGCTGGATGAGATTCCCGACCGCGAAGGCAAGCTGATGGTCTTTACCGGCATCGACGGCGTGAAGTTTCGCCGGCCGGTGACGCCGGGCGACCAGTTGCGCATCGAGGTGAACGTACTGCAGTGGCGCAGCCGGGCGGTCAAGATGCAGGGTACGGTGACGGTCGATGGAAAGATCGCGTGCGAGGCGACGGTAATGTGTCAACTGGTGCCGCGGCCCGGTGCGGCGACTTTGCCAGCACAGACCGAGAGCATTCCCGCGGCCAAGGGCGTCGATGTGAAGACCGTCGCATCGAATGCGGAACCCGCAACGGCGGTCGGCGAATCGAACCCCGCGCAGGAACCGAGCGCACTGCCCGAGGCCGCGGTCTAGCTGTGCCGATTCACGCAAGCAGCGTCGTTGCGCCGGGTGCGGTGGTGCCGCCAAGCTGCACCGTCGGCCCATTCTGCACCATTGGGCCGAACGTGGTGCTGGGCGAGGACTGTGAACTGGTCAGCCACATCGTGATGGACGGACACCTGACCATGGGCGACCGCAACCGCGTTTTCCCGTTCACCTCGCTTGGCATCGAGCCGCAAGACCTGAAGTACCGGCAGGAACCGACGAAGCTGACCATCGGCAGCGGCAACGTGATCCGCGAGTCGGTCACCATCTCTCGCGGCACCGTGGGCGGCGGCGGCGAAACCACCGTCGGCGACGACTGCCTGATCATGGCGTACGTGCACATCGGCCACGATTCGCACATCGGCAATGGCTGCATCCTGGCCAACGCCGCGACGCTTGCCGGCCACGTCACGGTGCAGGATTTTGCCGTGGTCGGCGCGCTGAATCCGGTGCACCAATACTGCACCATCGGCACCTACGCCTACATCGGTGGCGGCACCACCATCACGCAGGACGTGCTGCCCTACTCGCTGACCAGCGTGCGGCGTGAAAACCGTGCCTTCGGCCTGAACAAGGTCGGCCTGGAGCGGCGCGGCTTTACGCCGGACGAACTGAAGCAGCTTCGCGCCGCCTATCGCCTGTTGCAGGCCAGTAAGCTGAACACCACGCAGGCGCTGGAAGCGATTCAGCAGCGCATTGCGGACGGCGAATTCGGCGCGCGTGTCGCCTACCTGGCGGAGTTCATCGCAAACAGCGAGCGCGGCGTCATCAAATAGCTAGAAGTTGCCGCGAAAGCCAATGGTTCTCAGTTGCGCGCGCGTGACTGTGGCTTGAATACCGTCGAGCGGAAACGTCGTCCAAACGCCGACGCCCGCCACTTCCAGGCCGCGCAGGGCATCGCCTTCGCTGCGCACCCGCAGGCGGTGCACGTGGGTCATCGCAAACTGCTGCTGGCCGCCGGGCACAGGCTCCGCGTCGAGCCAAAGGCCGGAGCCGAGACGGCGGAAGATCA
>CBAAAH010000176.1:0-4364 GCA_964658865.1 uncultured Granulicella sp. | reverse complement strand
CCGGGCACAGGCTCCGCGTCGAGCCAAAGGCCGGAGCCGAGACGGCGGAAGATCAAGTGAACGAGATTCGTTTCCATGCGGTCAAGCCATCAATGCTGCGAATCGTGCGAGGATTTCGGCCATTACGGGCTGGGGTAGCACTTCCACAAATCGGGCGTGGCGAGCTTCCAGATCAAGTGTTCGGATCTGATGGCAGAGCACGATCCCTGTGGTGGCTGTGCCGGCAGCATGCAGCGATACGGCTAGGCCACGGTTCCGTGCAAAGGCGCCACCGGAGGTGACCGGCATTACCAGGGCGACACCGGAAAGTTCATTGAAGCGATCCGGCGACACCACCAGCACCGGTCGCCAGCCCTGCTGCTCATGCCCCTGCGCAGGATTGAGCGAAACGAGATAAATATCTCCGCGATGAAACACTTAGAGCAACTCACGCCCGAGCGCGGGCGCATTGATCCATTCCCGTTCTTCGTCGCTCACCGGTAACGAAAAGTCGCACTCTGCCAACATATCGGCCAGATTGAAGCGGGCAGAGGCATGCGCACGCACCAGCAGGCCATCGCCTACCGTCTCCAGGGCGACAGCTTCACCCACGTGCAAATGCAACTCGGCCAGTAGTTCCTGCGGTACTTGCAGAATCGCGCCATGTTCGCTCTGCTGTAAGTTCGCGATGTACATGCGATGCTCCTCGTCTCGAAGTATAAGTGCAGGGACCTTGATCTCCCATGCTCTAGTGCGATTGGTACCGCCGCCACCAGAGCGAATTTTCCGCAGCTCCGTTGAACTCCGTCGGCAGGCCCGGTTCAGGCAAAAAAAGTGGCATCCCCGCAGCTTCGGCCAGCGCGGTCACGCGTTCCGGCGGCTGGTCCCACGCGTGGAAGGCGAGGTTGAACAGGCCCCAGTGGATCGGCATGAGCGCCTGCGCGCGTAGATCGGCAGCGGCGCGCATGGCGTTGTCCGGGCCAAGATGAATCTGGTGCCACAACTCGTCGAACGCGCCGATCTCGAGCATGGCCAAGTCGAACGGGCCGAAGCGTTCGCCAATCTCACGAAAGCCTTCGTAGTAGCCGCTATCGGCACCGTGATACACGCGGTGGCGCGCCGTCTGCAGCACGAACGACGACCACAGCGTGCCGAAACGCTTCAGCGAGCGCCCGCTGAAGTGGCGCGCCGGCAGCGCCCGCAGTTCCAACGCGGTGGCGCTTGCAGACGGCACGGTGAACGTGTCCATCCAGTTCATCGCATGAGTGCGGCCTTGACCCACGCCCCAGCGCCGCAGGTGCGTCTCCACCCCGGCGGAACAAAGGAACAGCGGTTTGCGTTCCCTCTCCAGATGCTGCAGCGCTTCGGAATCCAGGTGGTCGTAGTGGTCATGGGTGAGCAGGACCGCATCGAGCGGCGGCAGGTCCGCAAGCGGCAGGGGCGGTGCGAAAAACCGCTTTGGGCCCAGCCACTGCACCATCGACGCCCGCTCGGAGTAAACGGGATCGACCAGCAGGTTGGTGCCGTCCATCTCCACCAGCAGAGAACTATGCCCCAGCAGCGTAACGCGCAGGCCGCTGGATGGCGCCGCGCAAAAGACGGCCGGGTCGGTGCGAAACGGGCCAAGTCGCTGTTTCGGCACGCGTTCTGCCTTGTCGGTCAGGGCTTTTTTAAGTGCCGCGAACATCGTACGAGGAGATCCGACTTCGGTCGGCACCGGGTTCTGCCATTTGCCATCGCGGCACACTGCGGGTTTCAGCACACTCATTGCACATGTAAGACTACCGGATTCCGCTGCACACCAGCGGCACGACGGAGTACGCTCTAGGAACAGGAAAACAGGACATGGGCTGGAACGAAGGGTTGAAGCTCGCAATGCAGTCGCTGTGGGCAAACAAGCTGCGTACCGTGCTGACGCTGCTGGGCGTGGTCATCGGCGTCGCGGCCGTCATCGCCGTCGTTACGCTGGTGAACGGTGCGAACGCCTACGTCGCTACCAAGGTGAACAACTACGGCGCCGACGTGATGACGATCAGCAAGCGACCGCAGATCATTACGAGTTATGAGGAATATGCGCGCTTCCAGAAGCGCAAGAACGTCGACCTGGACCAGTTTCACTACGTGGAGACCAACTGCCATAAGTGCGACGGCATCGGCGCGCAACAAACGTCGAGCGGCAAAGTGGTGTACGGCAAACAGAGCACGGCGGACACAACCATTCGCGGCAACACCTGGCAAATGCCCCAATTGCAGAACCAGACCATCGTGGAGGGCCGCGGCTTTACCCCGGCCGACGACGAACACGCCTCGCACGTGGCCATCATCGGCGCCGATATCCAGGAAAATGCGCTGAAAGGCGAAGACCCGATCGGCAAGGAAATCCGCGTGGACGGCGTGCCATACACAGTCATTGGGCTAGGCGAAAAGCAGGGCAAGACGTTGGGGACGAGCCAGGACAACTTCGTCATTGTGCCGCTGAACGCGTTTCAAAAGACCTACGGTACGGCGAAAACGCTGACCATTTACGAAAAAGCCGGCAGCGGCAAAGACGCGCTGGAGGCCCTGCAGGACGAAGGCCGCGTGCTGATGCGCGCCGCGCGCCACGACCGTCCCGGCCAGGAAGACAGCTTTACCATCGAGACCAGCGACACGTTTATCGGCCTGTGGAAGAGCATCAGCAGCGGCTTTGAAGCGGTTGCAGTGGCCATCGCGGCGATCTCACTGGTCGTCGGCGGCATCGTGATCATGAACATCATGCTGGTAAGCGTGACGGAGCGCACGCGGGAAATCGGCATCCGCAAGGCACTGGGCGCACGCCGCCGAGACATCCTGCTGCAATTTTTGATGGAAAGTGCGTCCATGGCGCTGGTGGGTGGATTGATCGGTGTACTGGGCGGCATTCTGGTGGCGCAGACCGTTACGGTGCTGCTTGGTTTCCCGTCGTCGGTTGCGCTTTGGAGCGCAATCGCGGGCATGCTTGTGGCAACCAGTGTCGGCATCTTTTTCGGCGTGTATCCGGCACGCAAGGCGGCCATGCTGGACCCGATCGAAGCACTTCGCGCGGATTAACGTACCGATCAGGAGTAACACCGATGAACGCACCCGACGCCACCGTTCCCATGCAGGGCTCTGCCATGGAAAAGCTGCTCTCCAGCGTGCGCGAACCGGTGCGCATGGCCATGGACCAGCTTCGCGCCAACAAGTTGCGCTCCGGGCTGACGATCCTCGGCATCGTCATCGGCGTCACGACCGTCATTGCGATCTCGTCGGTCATTAACGGGTTGAACAATCAAATCAGCGACATGGTGTCGTCGATGGGCACCAACATCATCTGGGTGTTCCGATTTCCTATCGGCTTCGGCCGTCCGTCCACGGAGATGCTGACGCGAAAGCAGATGACCTATGACGATGCAATGGCCATGCGGGATCTGCCGCATGTCGCCGCCGTGGTGCCGTCGCTGCGGTTCCAGAGCTTCGATTTCGGCACGGGGTCGGTCACGGCAAAGTACGGCAAGCTGAAGAGCGAAAACATCTCGCTGGAAGGCACCACCGCCGACAACCCCAACGTGTACGACCTGGTACTGACGCAGGGACGCTACTTCAGCCAGCGCGAGATGGACCAGGCCAGCAACGTCGCCGTGATCGGCCATGACACGGCAGAAGACCTGTTCGGCTCCGGGAATGCCGTCGGCAAGGAAATCGACGTTGCCGGCATGTTCTTTACCGTGATCGGCGTGCAGGACAAGGTTAAATCCGCCTTCGGCGGCGGCAAGAACACCGAAGACAACATGGTGCATATGCCGATCACCACGTTTAAAAAGCTGCACCCCGAGGTATTGGATTACTGGATCTCAGTGAAATTCGACCAGCAGAAATACAAGGGGCTCGTCGAAGATGAATTACGCGAGTTACTCCGGCGCCGGCGCAAGGTGAAAAATGAGGCGGACGATAACTTCGCCATCTTCGGTTCAGATTCGATTACACGACTTTGGAGCCAGATTACCGGCAGCCTGTTTCTGCTCATGTTCGGGCTAAGCGCGGTGGGCCTGCTGGTGGGCGGCGTGGGCGTTATGAACATCATGCTGGTAAGCGTGACGGAACGCACGCGCGAGATCGGCATTCGCAAGGCGATCGGCGCAACCCGCCGAACGATTCTGCTGCAGTTTACCCTGGAAGCGGTGACGCTGTGTGCGCTGGGCGGCATCATCGGCGTGCTTGTGGGCTCGGGCTTCGGGCTGCTGCTTCGCTTTGTGCTGTCGTCCAGCGTGTCACTGCTATGGGTGGTGGCAGCGTTCGTTGTCTCGTGCAGCATCGGACTGATCTTCGGCATCTACCCCGCGTGGAAGGCAGCCAGCTTGAATCCGATTGAAGCGCTGCGGTATGAG
>CBAAAH010000175.1:0-6288 GCA_964658865.1 uncultured Granulicella sp. | reverse complement strand
TGGCTGAATAACGATGCCATCGCGCCGTGCCAGCACGTTCAGCCCCTTGTAATACAGCCCGTAGTTCACGCCGTCCTGCGGAATGAGCCACGCAATCTGCCCGCGCACGGGAACGATACTTTCGTCGGCAAACAGCGCGCGCGCGCCGTAGCCGGTGCAGTTCAACACGACCGGCTGTGGCAGCGACGCAAGCTCGGAAGGTGCATGAAACTCGCGTGTCTCGATGCGGCCGCCGCCGATCTGGAACTCCTGCATCAGTTGCCGCGAGTAACTCGCTACGTTAAATGTCAACGACGAACTGCGCGCGACGTGCTTCACGGGGAACGGCGTTGTGCCCGGCGGCAGCTCCGTCCAGCGCGGTGTCAGGTCGCGAATTCTCTCGCGATATGTGGCGAAGTCGTGTTGCTCTTCATACGTGTCTGGGGGTGCGTCGTCGTCCAGTTTGTAGCGGTCGGTCCATTCGATGGGTGATCCCGGCGAACCAAGGTAGCTCTGGTAAGGCTGAATGAGGTGCGCGCCATGCGCTCCCACTCCGCCGCAAACGTCACCGGCGCGGCAGACTTCAACGCGATGCGCGAGTCCGGCGTCCAGCTTCCTGTTGCACGCGACGACCGCACATACGGCGGCCGCTCCTTGGCATAAATCGTCACCTGCAGGCCCATGCGCTGCGCCGTCAGCGCCGCTGTCAAGCCCAGCGCACCGCAGCCGATTACCGCAACCTGGCGCACACTCGGCTCGGCCTCCATTGCCTTACGCACCACGGTATCCGCGCTGCCCCACGAAAGCGACCAGCCACTGCCGCCGTGGCCGTAGTTATGCGCGACCACTTTGTCGCCCACGCGCTCCACATCCAACCGCGGACCTGCCGCGCGAAACGGCCGCAGGCACACCGTAATGCGGAAGATGCGATCCACATCCGCGCGGATGGGGACGATGGTTCCCGGCGCGTCATAGAACGGTAGCGTGCCCGGCGCCATTGCCGCGACTGGAACGGCCACCCGCTTCGTACATCCGCCCAAGGCACCAATTCCGGCCAGCGAGCCCGCCTGCAGAAAAGTTCGACGATCCATCGTGATTTGCCTCCGGTTTAGCTCGCTTTTGCCTTTTGGTTGGCGGTCAACACGCCCCCGCTACCCCAGTTGTCATCCGCGATCTGCTGAATGACCACGGCGGTCCGATCCGGATTCTTACCCGGCACGCGTACCAGCGTATCGGTAAATTCCTGAATAATCCGGTTTTCTGCTCACGGGTAGCCGTGCCCAGCATCTGCAAAGGAACGCATGGCATGGCCACAGCCTACCAGTCCATTCGACCGACGCGCCCACATCCGCGACAATAGAAAGTGCCATGCCATTGAACGTAGGAATTGTCGGTCTGCCCAACGTGGGAAAAAGCACCATCTTCAGCGCGCTCACCTCGGTTGAGGCCGTCGCCGCAAACTACCCTTTCTGCACCATTGAGCCAAACGTCGGCATCGTGCCCGTGCCCGACGTGCGCCAGGACAAGATCGTCGCGCTGGTGAAGCCGAACAGCATCGTGCCTACCGCCATGGAGTTCGTCGATATCGCCGGCCTCGTCGCGGGTGCAAGCAAGGGGGAAGGTCTGGGGAACCAGTTCCTCGCCAACATTCGCTCGACCGATGCGACGCTGCATATTGTGCGCTGCTTCGAAGACAACGAGATCATTCACGTTGCGGGCAAGGTCGACCCGCTCTCGGACATCGATGTCATCAACACCGAACTCATGCTAGCCGACCTGGACACCGTGACCAGGCGCTATGACAAGGTGCAGAAGCTCGCCCGCACGTCCCAGCACAGCAAGGTCAAGAACGAGTTCAGCGCGCTGACCAAACTGCTGGAAGCGCTGAACGCCGGCCAGCCCGCGCGCACCGCCGACCTGACCGATGAGGAACGCCCGCTGACCCGCGACCTGCACCTGATTACGATGAAGCCGACGCTCTACGTAGCCAACGTGGACGAGGCAGGCCTGACTCAGGGCAACGCACACACCGCCGCAGTGGAAGCACGCGCAAAGGAGGAGGGCAATGAAGTCGTCCGCATCTGCGGCGCGTTGGAAGCCGAGATCGCCACGCTCGAACCCGCCGAGCGCGACGAGTTTCTGAAGGACATGGGCCTGAGCGAGCCCGGCCTCACCCGCCTCATCCATGCCGCCTACAAAATGCTCGGCCTCATTACCTACTTCACCTCGGGCGTGCAGGAAGTGCGCGCCTGGACGATCAGGCAGGGCACGAAAGCTCCCGGCGCGGCAGGCGTCATCCATACCGACTTCGAGCGCGGCTTTATCAAGGCAGACGCCTATAACTGCGAAGATCTTTTTCGCCTGGGCAGCGAACAGGCCGTGAAGGAAAAGGGCCTGCTACGCAGTGAAGGCAAGGAATACCTCGTCAAGGACGGCGATATCCTCTTCTTCAAATTCAACGTCTGAGGACGCGCAGGGTATAGCCCGCAGCAGACTTTCATGCATTCCCTGCACCATCGTTGGCTTAGGAAACCTGGGATTCGCCCGGCATGTGAACGTGGCGTCCCACCGTTGTCAGTGCATCTTCGAGCGTCTGCCACGTCTCCACTTCAGCGAGCGGCAGCCTGATGTCAAAGCGGCTTTCGAGCGCGGCCACAAACTCCACCTGGGTAAAACTGTCCCATCCGGGCAGGTCTGCGGCGGTCATCGTGGTGTCCGCCACAAACGCGTCGTCCTCCACCAGATCGCGCAGAATAAATGTGACTGCGCCTTCGATCTCCTCGCGCTGCATCACTAGAAATGCCGTAGCGCACGCGCCGTTTCACCCGACGTTCCGCGCGTGCCGGCTTGGTCGATGGGTGTGGTGCGGTCGGTGTTGCGTTCGATGGAGCGTGCCACAATCTCTTTCGATCCGAGGCCGATGGCCAGCGCCAGCGTCAGAACGATGCCACCGAACAGGATGCCGAAGCCGAGCTCGACAATGGTGCGACCGATCTGCAGATGGTCCAGCACCATGGCGCCGGTAAACACGAATACCAGCGATTTGACGCCGACCGACAACATTCGGGCGTACTGCAGCCGTGCATTGGCGGCGTTGATCAGCACGGACCTCGACAGATAACGCGCCGCAAGCGTGCCGACAGCGGCAATGAGAAACGCGCCGACAGAGCGGCCGAAGTAGGGCAAAAAGAACGGCGCAATGTGAGTGGAGTAGGTCGCCGAGTCATATGCGGACACGCCAACCACCACGCCCAGCAACACCATGGACCAGTACACCACGCGGCTGACCAGCAGCGTGGGGCTATGCGATGGCGACCAGTCCGTGACACCCGCGGCGTTCTGCCGGCTGGCTCGCTCGTCGAAGCGCACACGCTGCAGCAAGCGGCGCACGACCCAGGCCGCACCCGCGCCCAGCAGCGCGAACAGGGCAATGGCCACCAGCAGCGCCAGCACCGCCGGTAAAAAATGTGCCAAATTGATGAGGACCCGCTTGAAAGATCCGATCAGGGCGTCGTCGATATCGTGCATGGCGTTCTCCTTGCGGTACGGCGTAGGTGTCGTGTGTGGCGCTTGTTGCCAGGCAGATTCGCGCTTACGGGTTAAAGCGATCGGGCCAGCGCCAGCGTGAAACGAGGTAAGGCCGGTCGGCCTCGAAAGCGATGCCGAGTTGTTCCGCGCTGCGGGCGGAACCGTTGCGCAGCGCAAGCAGGTGCGATGCGACCCACGCCAGGTACAGCGGCGTGAGCGCACCCAGCAGGTGGCCGCGTGACAGTGTTCGCAGGCGATGCGCCAGCACAAAGTCATACACGATGCGCACCCAGATGGACTCCGGCATGGCGAACGTCTCGCGCTGGGCGAGCGACAGGCGCTTCAGGCTGACGAGTGTTTGCGGCGGAAGGACCAAAGACCAGATGTCGTGCAGGTTGTTATAGCCGATGCGGAAGCTCGCGAGCAGGTCGTCGATTTCTTCGTCGTTGGCAGGATCTGTCGGTTCCGGCTCCGGTAGGGCCGAGGCATCCAGCCGCAGCGTCTCCTTCGCGGGCCGCGTGCGCTGCCAGAACGTGGCTTTTGCCTCAATGTCTGAGAACAGCGACCCTGCCACCTGCTGCAAGATCTGCGACAGATCGCTGGGGATTTCCGGCAACTCGCGCGTGGTATGGATGACTTCGGCAATGTTGTACCCGGCAAGGGCAGCCTCGCTCACCGGCCATACGATCGCTTCGTTCTGCGCACTGGCGGGGACGCGTTGCGCGGCCTGCGCCATGCGATCGGCCATGCGGCTGGAGAACGCGACGTCTAGCGCCAGCGGAAAACCGATACGCGCGGAGAACAACGCGCGGGACAACGGCGCAAGAATTGCCTGGTTTAAAAGACCCTGGTTCGGTGGAAAGGTGTACTGCGGCAGTGCCAGGTCGGCCCCGTGCAACAGCGCGGCATCCATCATGCCGGCAAGTGCCTCTGGTACCAGGCTTTGAGCTTCCGCGCCCAGCAACAGGCCCACCGCCGCGCCATGGGCGCGCAGCACCGCAGCAACGCTGATCCAGTTTGCGGCGGTATGCACCGTCAATGCCTGCCCTGAACCGCCATCGGCATACGGTACCAAGGTGAAGCCTTCCTGCTCGACCTGTGGAGCATCCGTTTGCACGGACGGGTAAGCCACCGTCACCTGACCGGGACTGGTTTGCGTTCCGGCCAGGGCCCGCTGCAGCAGCCTCAGCACGGCCGAAGTCTGTAGCGACGAAAGGTCGGCATACGCACTGCTCAGGCACACCAGCAGGTGCGCCGCGGCAGGAGCACTTGCGGCTTGTGTCGATTCGGTCGTGGTCTCGTCGGTTGCGGCCATCGATCTTAGCTCCGTCCTGTTGTTTCAAGCAGGTCAAGAATGCCGAAGAGGGGAAGAGGTACCCAGGCCGGCCGGTTGTTTAGCTCGTACATCAATTCATACAGGCTTTTTTCCAGCAGGTATGCGGACATCTGTTCGCGCACGACGTTTGGCTTGCCGGCCAGTGTTTCGTCGTTGCCGAACGTCGCACGATATCCGTCAAGGAAGGCGTCGCAGGTGTCGTGCTCCCAAGCTTGCCGCACGACGCGGGCGTCGTCGGCCGCGGTAAACGCCGCGACGCCGGCATAGGAAAACGACCGCAACATTCCAGCCACATCACGTAACGGCGATTGCTTTGCACGGCGCTCTTCCAGTGAGCGCGCCGGCTCACCCTCAAAATCTAACAGCACGAAGTCATCCGCCGTGCGCAGCACCTGGCCCAGATGGTAATCGCCGTGAATGCGGATGCGCAGACCAGCATCCTGTGGCGGCAAGGCACGCAGCCGGTCTGCCACGGCGTGCAGGTGGCCGCGCCGGGCGATCAACGTCGCTGCCGGCGTCAGCAGATCTTCCGGCAGTGTGGCGATGCGATCACGCACGGCATGCAGCGCCGCCGCAATCTGGGCTTCCAGGCGGTCGGCGTCGGCGTTCAACGCTGCCGACGTGGTAGGTTCGCCCGCGAATGCGGGGTTGTCCGTCGGCGTCGCCAGGGCGCGGTGCATCTCGCCTGTGCGTTGGCCCAACAGCCGTGCTGCCTTCAGATAAGCGGCCTGCGCATTCGCACCGTTCTTCAATTCGTCCAGCGTCCAGGACCAACCGTCGCCCTCATTCGCCACCAGGCCCTGTAGCAGGCCGATGGTGGTCGGCTCGCCACCCTGCGGCGTGTAGACGATTTCTCCCGCGAACGGCGCAATGTGGTCGAAATGCGCCACATCGGTTAGAAATCGGCCGATCTCCGCGTCGGGGTTCTCCCCAGGCTGCAGGCGGCGAAACAACTTCAGGATCAGACGGTCGCCGTATAGCAGCGAACTGTTGCTCTGCTCGGCGGAGCCGCGCCGCGAAGGCAGGTTACCTTCGCCACGAAGATGCGCAAATGCACCACTTGCCATGCCGCGCGCCATGCCACCGTGCCGTGTTTCCCGTGCATCTCCGGTCGCTATCCCACTTAGAAACAAATCGCGAATTTCCGGGAGCGCCAGCCCATCCAAAAGTACGCCATCAAAGCCCGGATATTGCAGCTTTGCAATTACGCTTTCCGCAGGGTAATCCGTGTCGGCCGGACGTACCGCAAGCGGCAGCGTGTAGGTATCGCTCGGACCCTCTGTGTATTGCACGTCCAGAAACAGCAGAGCGCCGTTCGATGCATCCAGCACGATCGAGTCGGTGATGCACACATTCTGAATGTGCCGCGATTTTGCACCGAACCACCGCTGGCTGAAGAGGTACTTCGGCAGAAACGCCTCCTGCAGCAACTGCGCACCCACACC